>JBIIDW010000536.1:0-2570 GCA_044238215.1 Steroidobacteraceae bacterium | reverse complement strand
GCATACGACCCAGCCTGGGCTGCAGTTCTACACCGGCGGGAGCCTGGGCAGACCGTTCGCGCGATTCGGCGGGCTGTGCCTCGAAGCGCAGAACTATCCGGATGCGCCTCACCAGGCGGACTTTCCTGACCCGTGGTTGCGGCCAGGGCAGGTCTACCGGCAGCGGACGGTTTACGCGTTTCGCAGGTAGCCGGGTCCCCTTTCGGCGGCCGCTGCAGGCGCTTGCGGCGGGCAGGGTGCGCCGGCATTACACTTGCCTGGCAAGCCAAGCATTACGGATCCGTCCCTGCCGTGCCCAGACCGTCGAAACCGCGAGCCTCGACTCGCCGTCGAGAGCCGCAGCGCAGGCCCACCATTGCCGATGTCGCACGTGCCGCAGGCGTGTCGCCCATGACCGTTTCGCGGGTCATCAACCGCGGTCCCGGGGTGCGCGAGGCGATGCAGAAGCGGGTCGGGACGGCGATCCGGCGCCTCGGCTACGTACCGAATCCCTCCGCCCAGGCGCTGGCCGGTGAACGGCAGTTCCGCCTGGCCTTCCTCTTCGACAATCCGTCGACCTTCTACCTGAGCGAACTGTTGCTCGGGCTTCTGGAGTCGCTCACGGGTCTGCCCCACCAGCTGATGGTGCAGCGGATTCCGGATGCCAACGATCACGTTCGCCTGGCCGAGGAGATCCGCGCGCTCCGTCGGCGGTGCGAAGGGGTCATCGTCCCACCGCCGCTCAGCGATGATCTCTCCGTCCACGCGTTCCTGCGTCGTGCGGGCCTGCCCGCGGTATATCTGTCCGGGATCGAACCGGGCGCGGGCGGCATCTCGATCGGAATCGACGAGTACGCGGCGGCCCGCGCAATGACCGAGCATTTGCTGCAGCTGGGTCATTCGCGGATAGGGTTCATCAAGGGCGACCCCAACCAGTACTGCAGCGGCGAGCGCTATCGCGGCTATTGCGATGCGTTGCGGGGCGCCGGCCTCGTGGTCGACGGGCATCTCGTCGTGCAAGGCTATTTCACCTTCGAGTCTGGGCGCCGCGCGGCCGACCAGCTCCTCGGCCTGGCCGGACGTCCGTCGGCGATCTTCGCCAGCAACGACGATATGGCGGCAGCCACCATCGCCGTGGCGGCGACCCGTGGCCATCGGGTTCCGATCGACCTGTGGGTGGTTGGATTCGACGAGTCGCCTCTGGCCCGGGAGATCGCGCCACGCCTCACGACGGTTCGCCAGCCCCTGCGCGAGATGGCGGATGCCGCGGTATCCGCCCTCGTGGGGTTGATCGGCCGAGGGGAGCCGAAGCCGGCGCCGGGCGATGGTCGCCGCATCATCAAGTCGTTCGTCCTGCAGCACGGGGAAAGCACCTCGAGATTGCGCTGACAGCCGCCGCATCGGTCGTTCCAGCCCGCATTGCGGGCCAGGAATGGTAGCGCTACCATTCCCGGCGGGCCGCCGCGGATCGCGGCCGAGGAGGGGCATGTTTCTCGGGATCGACATCGGCACCTCGGCGGTCAAGGCCGTCATCCTCGACGACGGCAATCGCCTCGTGGACCAGGCCAGCGCCGAGCTGACGGTCTCCCGCCCGGGGCCGCTGCTGTCGGAGCAGGATCCGGAGGCGTGGTGGGGTGCGACTCGCCGCGCGGTGGCCGCGCTCGCGTCCCGGCATCGAGGCGACGTGGTGGCGATCGGCCTCGCGGGCCAGATGCACGGAGCGACCGTTCTCGGCGCCGGGGGCGAACCTCTGCGTCCTGCGATTCTCTGGAACGACGGCCGTAGCGGTCCGGAGTGCGAGTTGCTCGAAACCGAGGTCGCGACGCTGGTCGAGATCACGGGTAACCGTGCGATGGCCGGCTTCACCGCGCCGAAGCTGATGTGGATCCGGCGGCACGAACCGGAGGTGTTCTCGCGAATTCGCCGCGTCCTTTTGCCAAAGGACTATGTGCGATGGCGACTCGGCCGCGAGTTTGCCTCCGACATGTCCGACTCCGCAGGCACCCTCTGGCTCGACACGGGTCGCCGGCAATGGTCTGACGAAGTGCTGGCCGCCTGTGGCCTCGACCGATCCGCGATGCCGCATCTGTTCGAAGGTCCGGAGGTCACGACCTTGCTGACGGCCTCGGTGGCCGACGATCTCGGGTTGCCGCGCGTGCCGATCGTCGCGGGGGCAGGCGACAATGCTGCCGCGGCGATCGGGTCCGGTGTGGTGCGACGCGGTGAGGCGCTGCTCTCCCTCGGCACCTCAGGCGTGATCTTTCTCGCCGACGATGCCTTTCGCCCTCATCCGCGAGGGGAGACGCACACCTTCTGTCATGCGTTGCCGCGGCGCTGGCACCAGATGTCCGTCATGCTGAGTGCTGGTGGCGCAGTCGAGTGGGCAGCATCCGCGCTCGGTTTCAGCTCGGTTTCTGAGCTCATGGCTGCCGCTCAGTCCCGTGGCGAGCCTTGCCAGACCGAGTGTTTCCTGCCCTACCTCAGTGGCGAGCGCACGCCGCACAACGATCCACATGCGAAGGGCGTGTTCTTCGGCCTCACGGCCAGCACCGATCGCGGTGCCCTGGCGCAGTCCGTACTGGAAGGAGTCG
>JBIIDW010000041.1:0-9358 GCA_044238215.1 Steroidobacteraceae bacterium | reverse complement strand
CCACCGCGCGGACTCTCGCGAGCCCGTTCAGCGCCCCGCAGGCTTGGCGGGGGCCGCCGCCGGCGCAGCAGCCGGCTTCGGGGCCGCCGCGGCACCGCCCCGCGACTGCAGGATCTGCAGCACGCCCGGGGTGATGTCGAGTGCTGCCGCAGCGTAAATGACGCCGTCGGCGATCACGAGGTCGAGGTTCTGGGCCTTCGCGTAGCTGCGGACCTCCTCGAACAGCGTGCGCTGGAGCTTGGGCACTTCCTCGTTGCGGCGTGCATTGAGGTCTTCCTGGACTTCGGCCTCGCGGCGCGAGAGGTCCCGCTCGCCGTCGCGAAGTTCCTTCTCGGCCCTCGAGACCTGGTCGGCGGTCATGGTGGCGCGGTCCTTGGCGAGCTTGTCGCGCTTGCCCTGAAGCGACTGCGCAAGCGTCTGCAGTTCGCGGCGCTTGGCGAGCACGTCGTTGCGCAGCGACTCGTTGAGCGCCTTGCCCTGGGGGCTCTCTTCGACCAGACGGCCGAAGTCGACCACACCGACTTTGATCTCGGCCTGGGCCGGCAGGGCGACGAGCGCAGCAGTGGCAGCAAGGGCGAGGACGCTGGACTTGACCGGACGAATCACGTGAAAGTCACCTCTGTTGGAGTGGGCTCAGAAGGCCTGGCCGACCGAGAACTGAAACCGCTCTTCCTCGTCAGGATACAGCACGTTGTCGCCCGCGTAGGCGTTCAGCGGGATGGCGTAGCTGAAACGGAAGATGCCGAGCGGCGCCAGCCATTGCACGGCGAAGCCCGTCGAATGCTTCAACTTATCATATTTGAAACCGTAGTCGATCGGGGTAAAGCCGTCGACCCCGGTGAACGTGTAGCGGTTCCCGGTCGAGAACACGTTGCCGATGTCGTAGAACCAGCTGAGCCTGGCCGAAGCGCGCCATTTCTCGGGGGTCGGGAAGATCAGTTCCGCCCTCGCCGACACCTTCATGTTGCCGCCGTAGGGATTGCCGAAGTTGTCCTTGGGACCCAGGCGGCTCTCCCGGTAGCCCCGCACGGAATCCGGGCCGCCCGCAAAAAAGTTCCGATATGGCGGCAGCGCGGTCGTCTCGCCGATGTCCATGCCGTAACCGAGTTCCGCGCCCATGGCCAGGGTCCACCGGCCGTAGATCGGGATGTACTGCAGGACCTCGTAGCTGGCCGTCATGTACTCGACGTCGCTGAAGGGCAGCGTGTAGCTGAGCGCCAGCGAGTGGCGGGTGCCGCGGTCGGCGAACAGCGCACGGTTGCGGGAGTCGAAGCTCCAGCCGAGGATCAGTTCGTAGGTGGTGAACTTGGTCGTGTCGATGACCGTCGCAGGCACGATGAAGCCGTTGCCGTAATCCTGTTCGGGGATGAATTCCTGCTTGTAGTCGCCGTTGTTGCGTACCCACTCGCGCGCCTGCTCGGCGCTGCCGTCGCCGACCAGCAGCGACGAGCGCGTGGCCGCAAAGCCCAGGCGCAGCCCCTGGAACTCGGTGATCGGATAGCCGTAGTCGACGCCGAAGGACATCGTCTCCGAGGAGAAATCTGAGGAGGCAGACACGAACTGGGTGACGTCGCGATAGGTCAGCGACATCGTCCGCGCCACGCCGTCGATGTTCGTGTAAGGGTTTGTGTGCGAGAGACCGTAGACCTTCGAGTAACGCCCGGAGTTGAGATCGACGGAAATACGCTCGCCGGTGCCCATGAAGTTGCTGTCGGCGTAGTTGCCGTTGAGGATGAACGACTGCGACTCGGAATAGCCGATGCCACCGCCGAGCTGGGCTGACGGGCCTTCCTTGATCTCGAATTCCACGTCGACGAGGTCGGCCGACCCGGGCACGGGCTTGGTCTCCGACTCCACCTTCTCGATGTATGGCAACCGCTGCAGGCGCTGCTTGGAGCGCTCGACGAGCGCGTTCGAGAGCCAGCCGCCCTCCAGCTGGCGCATCTCGCGGCGCAGCACCTCGTCGTTGATCTTGGTGACGCCGTTGAAGACGATGCGGCGCACGTAGACCCGGTTGCCCGGATCGACGAAGAAGGTCATGGACACCTCCTTGGTCACCGGGTCAGGCGTCGGCACCGGGTCGACTTTCGCGAAAGCATAGCCGTCGAGTCCCAGGCGGTTCTGGATCAGCTCCTGCGTCGCCGTGATCTGCTTCTTGGAGAAGGTCTCGCCCTTGGACACCAGGAGGTAGCGCTGCAGCTCCGCCTCGGGCACCACGAACGTCCCGGCAAGCTTGACGTCGCCGAGCTTGAAAACCTCGCCTTCGTTCACGTTCAGCGTGATGAAGATGTCGTCCTTCTCGGGCGCGATTGCCACCTGGGTCGACTCGATCTCGAAGTTCGCGTAACCGCGGTCCATGTAATAGGACCGCAGCTTCTCGAGGTCGCCCTGCAGCGACTCGCGCGAGTAGCGGTCGTCCTGCCGGTACCACGAGAGCCAGTTCGGCGTCTTGAGCTCGAAGTCCTCGAGGACGTCCTTCTCCTCGAAGCTCTCGTTGCCGACCACGTTGATCTGGCGGATCTTGGCGCGCTTGCCTTCCTTGATGTCGATCTTGACCTTGACCCTGTTGCCGGGAACTTCCTCGACCTGCGCGTCGATGCGAACTGCGTACTTGCCGCGGCTGTAATACTGGTCGGTGAGGAACTGCTTGACGTCCTCGAGAACCGACCGGTCGAAGGTCTTTCCGGTCGCAAGCCCGACGTTACGCAGGCTCTTGTTGAGATCCTCGGTCTTGATGTCCTTGTTGCCCTTGAGCTCGAAGCTCTCGATGGACGGCCGCTCCAGCACGGCGACGATCAGGGTGTCGCCGTCGCGACGCAACTCGACGTCCCGGAAGAACCCGGTGTCGTACAGCGCGCGGATCGCCTCCCGGACGCGCTGCGGACTGAGCCGGTCGCCGATGTTCACCGGCAGGTAGTTGTAGACCGTGCCCTCGGAAACCCGCTGCAGGCCCTCGACGCGGATGTTGCCGACGAGGAACTCCCGGGGCGGCGCGGCGGGTGCCTGCGCCATTGCCCACTGCGAGGCTCCCGCAGCGAGGATGGCGGAAACGACGAGGCGAACGGAACGGTTTCGACGCACGAACTACTCCGCGTGAGTCAGCCCAGCTGCCGGGCGACGTCGTTGAAGAGGGCCACGCCCATGAGCATGAGCAGGAGCGCGATGCCAACCTGCTGGCCGAGCACCTGTGTGCGCTCGGAAAGAGGACTGCCCTTCACCCACTCTGCGGCCTGAAAAAGGATCTGGCCGCCGTCCAGGATGGGCACCGGCAGCAGGTTCAGGAAGCCGAGGCTGAGGGAAATCAGCACGAGGAAGCCGATGAAGGACATGATGCCACCGCGAGCCGATTCTCCCGCGTATTCGGCGATCGAGATGGGTCCGGAAAGGTTCTTGACCGAGACCTGCCCCATCAACATGCGCCAGAGCATCTTGGCCTGCAGGACCGTCATGTCCCAGGCCCTGACGGTCGCCACGCCCAGCGCTTCGATCGGCCCGTACGTCCGGGTCACGACCATCGACTCGGGCAGCGGCCCCGGAGGCGGGTTCTCGACGCGGATCCGCCCTACCGGGCGCCCGTCCACCTCGTCGGACTCGGTGGTCAGCCGCAACCGCGCCCGCGCTCCGTCGCGCTCGTACTCGATCAGGACTTCGCGCCCGGGGCGAGCGGATATCGCCTCGACGAGGGCGGGGAAATCCGCGACCGGGGCGTCGTCGACCGCGACGATCCGGTCTCCCGCACGCAGCCCGGCACGCTCGGCGGGGCCACCGGGGGACACGCGGCCCACCAGCGCCGGCCGGGGTGGTTCCCAGAAGCGGAAACCCATGCCCCGCGAAAACGCCGCCGGATCGGTCAACGCCTTGCGGACGTCGGGATCGTCGACCCGCAGGTTGACGGTGCGGGAACGGCCGTCCTCACCGAGCACGCCGAGGGCAACGGTACCGGACCCGCTCATCGAGTCGATGAGACCGAGAACGACGTCCGACCTTCCCGCGACGCGCTCGCCGTCGAGTTCGATGATCTCGTCGCCGGGCCGCAGCCCGGCCCGCTGCATCAGGGAGCCGTCTGCCACAGGCCCGACGACGGCCCTGACCTCCGGCGACCCGGCCCACCACAGCACGGCCCAGAGCAGCAGGATCGCGAAGGCAATGTTGAACGCCGGGCCGGCCAGCAGCACGAGGATGCGCTGCCACGGGGGCTTGCGCGTGAAGGAGCGTTCCAGGTCCGCACTCGCGACCGGCCCCTCACGCTCGTCGAGCAGCTTGACGTAGCCGCCGAGCGGAATGGCGGCGAAGACGTACTCGGTGCGGTCCGGGCCGGCAATGCGGCTGAAAAGGGGGCGACCGAAACCCACGGAGAACCGCAGGACCTTGAAGCCGAGGCGACGGGCCACCCAGTAATGCCCGTACTCGTGGACGGTGACGAGCAGGCTCACCGCCACGAGGAACCAGAGCAGGTACCAGAGAATGTCCATCAGCAGCGGATCCCCTCAGCTCGCTCGACGATCCTGCAGGCACTCCGCCGCGCCGCGGCATCCGCGGCGATCACGGCTTCCAGGTCCGCAGCGGGCCCGCCCGGCAGTTCGCCCAGTACCTCAGCAATGACCCGCGGGATGCCCCCGAAGTTCAAGCGCCCCTCCAGGAAAGCGGCCACGGCAACCTCGTTGGCGGCATTGGCGATGGCAGGCGCCAGCCCGCCCTGTCTTGCGGCCTCCCGGGCTAGCGCCAGGCAGGGGAACCGCACCAGGTCGGGCTCCTCGAACTGGAGCTGGCCTACCTTCACCAGATCGAGGAATTGTACACCGGAGGGTGCCCGCTCCGGCCAAGCCATCGCGTGAGCGATGGGGGTGCGCATGTCGGGCGACCCCAGCTGCGCAAGCACGGAACCGTCCACGTACTCCACCATCGAGTGGATGATGCTCTGGCGGTGCACGACGACGTCGACGCGATCGACCCCGAGTCCGAACAGGATGCTCGCCTCGATCACCTCGAGCCCCTTGTTCATCAGGGTCGCCGAATCCACGGAGATCTTGCGGCCCATGACCCACTTGGGATGCGCACAGGCCTGGGCCGGGCTCGCGTTCTCGATGCGCTCGGCGGGCCAGTCGAGGAATGGGCCTCCGGATGCGGTCAGGATCACCCGTCGGACACCCGTCGGCGGAAGCCCCGGCACGGCGCCGGAGGGCAGGCACTGGAAGACGGCATTGTGCTCGCTGTCGATCGGCAGCAGCGTGGCGCCAGCGGAGCGGGCCTCCGCAAGCAGAAGCGGGCCCGCCATGACCAGCGACTCCTTGTTCGCAATCAGCAGCCGCTGGCCGGCACGCGCCGCCGCGAGGGTGGACCGGAGGCCCGCCGATCCGACGATCCCGGCCATGACGTAGGGCGCCTCGGGCAAACCGGCGATCGCCTCGATTCCGGCATCGCCGGCCAACACCCGCGTCGCGACCCCGCGCTCGCGCAGGGCGCGCTCGAGCTGGCCAGCGGCATCGGGCGACGCGAGCGCCGCGTAAGCAGGCCGCCAGCGCTCGCACTGCTCGGCCAGGCGCTCCCAGCTGCTCCGGGCGCCCAGCGCGACGACGCGGAAGTGGTCCGGGTTTCGCGCGACGACGTCGAGGGTGTTCTCGCCAATGGTTCCGGTCGAACCCAGTATCGAGACGCCAATCACCGCACGCCCTCGATCTGCAGCAGGCCAAGCAGCATCACCGGTGCGCCCGCCGAGACGCTGTCGATCCGGTCGAGGACGCCGCCGTGACCCGGGAACAGCGAGCCGCTGTCCTTCAGGCCAGTGTGGCGCTTGAACATGCTCTCGGTCAGGTCGCCGACGATGGAGAACGCCGCGGTGGCGACGCCGATTCCCAGCATGGCCACCGGGGGCAGGCCGAACCAGCGGGCACCGGCCACCGCGACGACGCTCGCGAGCACCACGCCGCCGATTGCACCCTCCCAGGTCTTCCCGGGGGACACCTGGGGTGCGAGCCGGACGCGGCCCAGCTGCCGCCCGACGAAGAACGCGCCCGTGTCCGCCGCAACGATGAGCAGCAGCGCGAACAGCAGCAGGGACGCACCGCGCGGTTCCAGCGCGCGAAACTCGGCCAGCGCCACCCCGCAGGGAACCAGCGCGAGCACCCCCGCGATGGCCGCGGCAAGCGGCCCGCCGCGCCCCGGACGGAGCGCCAGCCATCCGAGCGCGACGACCCACCACGCGGCAGCCGCAGCGAGGAACGCACGCAGGCTCGCAGGGTCCCGCGTCGCCAGCCAGGCCGCGGCCAGAGCGATCGCAACCAGCACCACGTACACCAGCCTCGCGGCACGCGACGCCGGCCTGAGAAACAGCGACCACTCCCACGCCCCCGCAAGCATCGCCGCGGCGACCAGCGCCTGGGTGGCCACCGCCGGCAGGCCAAGGACTGCCGACACCAGCAGCACCCCGAGCACGAGTGCGGTCAGGACGCGCGCCCGGAGCGCGCCGGACGCCGCGGGCGTCACGCGGCGGGACCCGGGGGCCGCACCACCAGGCCGAACCGGCGCTGGCGGCGCTCGAAGTCGGCCAGCGCCGCCTCGAGCTGCGGGACGCCGAAATCCGGCCAGAGCACTTCGGAGAAATGCAGTTCGGCGTATGCGATGTTCCAGAGCAGGAAGTTGCTCACCCGAAACTCGCCCCCGGTGCGGATGAACAGGTCGGGATCGGGCAGACCGGCAAGCTGCAGACGTGCACCCAGGGTGTCCTCGTCGATCTCTTCGGCGCGCAGCGCGCCGCTCGCACATTGCCGGGCGAGCGTTCGTGCCGCCTCGACGATGTCCCAGCGGCCACCGTAGCTGACCGCCACCTGCAAGCTCAAGCCCGAGTTGGCGGCGGTTCGTTCCTCCGCCTCGGCGATGCGCTGCTGCAGCCGGACGGCCAGGCGCTGGCGATTGCCGATCACCCTGACCCTCACCGAGCGCGCATGGAGCTCCTCGATCTCGCGATCCAGGGTCTCCACGAACAGGCTCATCAGCGTCGAAACCTCGGTTTCCGGGCGGCGCCAGTTTTCGCTGGAAAAGGCGAAAAGGGTCAGCGCCTCGACCCCGCGCCGCGCGCACTCGCGGATGCACATCCGGACCGGTTCGATGCCGGCCTTGTGGCCAGCGGTGCGAGCCTCGCCGCGGGCCTCGGCCCAGCGGCCGTTCCCGTCCATGACGATCGCAACGTGACGTGGCAGACCCACGCTTCCCGACATGCAGGCCGTCAGACCTGCATGACCTCCTTCTCCTTGGCCGCGAGCGCCTGGTCGATTTCCGCCACGTGCTTGTCCGTCAGCTTCTGGATGTCGTCCTGCGCACGCTTCTCGTCGTCCTGCGTGATCATCTTTTCCTTGACCATGTCCTTCACGTCGGCGAGGACGTCGCGCCGGACGTTGCGCACGGCGACCCGCGCGCCCTCGGCGTCCTGGCGCAGCACCTTGGTGATGTCGCGGCGGCGCTCCTCGGTGAGCGGAGGCAGCGGCACGCGGATCACCGTTCCCGCGGTGTTCGGCGTCAGCCCCAGGTCGGATTTGTAGATCGCCTTCTCGATGGCCTGCACGGCGCCCTTGTCCCAGGGCGAAACGGTCAGGGTACGGGCATCCTCGATGCTGATGTTCGCCACCTGCTGCAGCGGCGTCTCCGTCCCGTAGTAGTCCACCTTGATGCTCTCCAGCAGGCTGGGGTGGGCACGACCGGTGCGGATCTTCTTCATGTCGGCGCTGAACTGCTGGACGCACTTCGCCATGCGCGCAGCCGCGTCCTTCTTGACTTCGTCGAGCATGATCGGGCCTTCAATTCAGTGGTTGGTGACGACGGTCCCGACGTCCTCGCCGCACACGATGCGCAGCAGGTCGCCGGGGTTGTTCAGGTTGAAAACCTGCAGCGGCAGGTTGTTGTCGCGGCACATGACGATCGCGGTGGCGTCCATTACCGCCAGCCGCTCGTCGAGAACGCGGTCGAAGGTGAGGCGCGGGTAACGCACTGCGGCGGGATCCTTCATCGGATCGGCCGTGTAGATGCCGTTGACCTTGGTGGCCTTCAGCAGCAGCTCCGCGTCGATCTCGATCGCGCGCAGCGACGCCGCCGTGTCGGTCGTGAAGAAGGGGTTGCCGGTCCCCGCCGCGAACAGCACCACCCGCCCCTTCTCGAGGTGGCGTATGGCGCGCCGGCGGATGTAGTCCTCGCAGACCTCGTTGATGCGGATCGCAGACATCACACGGGCGTGCGTACCGATGGACTCGAGGGCGTCCTGCATCGCGAGGCAGTTCATCACGGTGGCCAGCATGCCCATCTGGTCACCCGTGACGCGGTCCATGCCCGCACGGGCAAGGCCTGCGCCACGAAAGATGTTGCCGCCGCCGATCACCACCGCCACCTGCACGCCCATCGCGAGCAGTTCCTGGATTTCCAGTGCGATGCGCCGCAGCACGGCCGGGTCGATTCCGTAGTCGCCCGACCCCATCAGCGCCTCGCCCGAGAGCTTGACCAGGATGCGCCTGTACTTCGCTTCACCCGCCACGACTCACCTCCCGTTGCCGCGCCCCGCACGCCCCGGGGCACACTTGAAGAAAACCCCGCCGGGGCGGGGTTTCTCGTCTCGGCCCGGGCGGCCTACTTGCCGCTGCTTGCCTTGACCTGGGCCATGACTTCGCCGACGAAGTCGTCCTGTTTCTTCTCGATGCCGGAGCCCACCTCGAGCCGGTGGAAGGCCTTCACGGTCGCCTTCCCGGCCTTCAGGAGCTTCTCGACGCTCTGCTCCGGATCCTTGACGAAAGGCTGACCGAGCAGCGACTTCTCGTTGAGCATCTTGCGCAGCCGGCCCTCGACCATCTTGGCGACGATCTCGGCGGGCTTGCCCTCCCCCATCGCCTTCGCGGTCTCGATCTCGCGCTCCTTGGCGACCAGCTCCGCCGGGAAATCCGCGGCCGAGAGGTACTGCGGGTCGCTGGCGGCGACGTGCATGGCCAGGTCGTGCCCCAGGGCGGCGTCGCCGCCGTCGAGGGCAACGAGCGCGCCGATGCGGGAGCCGTGACGGTAGGCGCCCAGCACCCCGGGTGCGTCGAGCAGCGCGAAGCGCCGCACGCTGATGTTCTCGCCGATCTTGGCGACGAGCGCCCGGCGGCGCTCGTCGACGGTCTCACCGGACTCGAGCGCACCGGCATTGAGTTCCTCGACGCTGCCGGGGCGGCGGTCCAGCGTGACGCGGGCCACCGCGGCGGCGAAGGCCTGGAAGTCGGCCTCGCGGGCGACGAAATCGGTCTCGCAGTTGACCTCGACCATGGCCGCAGACCGACCGTCGGCCGACTTCTCGATGACGATGACGCCCTCGGCTGCGACGCGCGACGCCGTCTTGTCGGCC
>JBIIDW010000535.1:0-2577 GCA_044238215.1 Steroidobacteraceae bacterium | reverse complement strand
GGTGGTCGATGCCGGCGTGCGTGTGGCGGACGGTCCCCGCCAGCCGGTGATGCAGGCGCTGGCCGAGGGGCGCGTGCGGCCCGGCGGCGAGGTGCGGCCGTGACCGGCCTCGCGCGCGAGGACCTGCCGTTCGCCTCCGACATGCAGCAGGCACTGCTGGTGGAGCGCCCGCGATTCTCCGGCGTGACGCTGCTGCTGATGGCGGCGATCGTCGTCGGCGGACTCGTCTGGGCCGCCTTCAGCCGCGTCGAGGAGATCACCAAGGCGGAGGCGAGGATCATCCCGTCGACCCGCGAGCAGCTGGTGCAGAGCCTCGAGGGAGGCATCCTGCAGGACCTGATGGTGCGCGAGGGCGACACGGTCGCGCAGGGACAGCCGCTGCTGCGCATCGATCCCACCAAGGCCGCCTCGTCGCTGCAGGAGGGCCAGAGCAAGAGCCTCGCGCTGCAGGCGATGGCGGCGCGGCTGCAGGCCGAGTCGCGCGGCACGGCGCTCGCGTTTCCGGCCGAGGTCCGCGGCGACGCCGAGCTCCTGCGCAACGAGACCCGCACCTACGAGGCGCGCCGGCGCGCGGTCGAGGAGAGCGTGGCGACGCTGCGGCGCAATCGCGAGCTGCTGGCGCGGGAAATCGCGATGACCGCGCCGATGGTCGAGAAGGGGCTGGTCGCCGAGGTGGAGCTGCTGCGCATGCGCCGGCAGGCCAACGAGCTCGAGCTGCAGATCGCCGAGCGCTACAACCGCTACCGGGCCGAAGCTGCCAACGAACTGACGCGGGTGGAGTCCGACCTCGGGCAGATCACGGGCCTGCTGACGGCCCGCCGCGACCAGTTCGACCGCACGGTGGTCCGTGCGCCGGTTCGCGGCACCATCAAGAACATCCGCGTCAACACCGTCGGCGGCGTCATCCAGCCCGGCCAGGACATCATGGAGATCGTGCCGCTCGAGGACCGTCTGCTGGTCGAGGCCAAGGTCCGCCCTCACGACGTCGCGTTCCTGCGGCCCGGGCTGCCCGCGAAGGTCAAGCTCACGGCCTACGACTACACCATCTATGGCGCGCTGGACGGCGAGCTCGAGCTGATCAGCCCCGACACGCTGCGCGAGGAGCGTCGCGGCGTCGAGGAGACCTATTACCGGGTGCTGGTGCGCACCCGGAACTCGTCGCTCAGGGCCGGCGGCAAGGAGCTGCCGATCATTCCCGGCATGACCGCGAGCGTCGAGATCCGCACCGGCGAAAAGAGCGTTCTGGACTACCTGCTGAAGCCGGCGTTCCGCGCGCGCGAGGCCCTGCGCGAGCGCTGAGCCGCGCTGTCAATCCTTACGGGCGCAACGCCCGCGTGCTATGAATGCGGCGCGATGACCCCGCCGCCCGCCGCAACCCCGTCTGCGTTCGCCCGCTGGCGCGCCGCGACGCTGGCGCCCTTCGCGCACCGCGTGTTCGCGCTGTTCTGGGCCGCCTCGCTGGTGTCGTCCTTCGGCAGCCTGATCCAGACGGTGGGCGCGTCGTGGCTGATGACCACGCTCGCGCCGGCGCCCGACCAGGTGGCCCTGGTGCAGACCGCAGGCACGCTGCCGTTCTTCGTCTTCTCGCTGATCGCGGGCGCGCTGGCCGATACCTACGACCGGCGGCTGACCATGCTGGCCTCGCAGTGCCTGATGCTGGGCGCGTCGGTGGCGCTCGCCTGGGTGACGCTGGCGGGCGCGGCGACCCCGACCCTGCTGCTGGCGCTGACTTTCCTGATCGGCTGCGGCACGGCCGCCTTCGCCCCGGCCTGGCAGTCCTCGATCGGCGAGCAGGTGCCGCGCGCGCAGATCCCGTCGGCCGTCATGGCCAACGCAGTGGGCTTCAACCTCGCGCGCAGCGTCGGCCCGGCGCTCGGCGGCGTCATCGTCGCCTGGGCGGGCGCTGCGGTGGCGTTCGTGATCAACGCCTTCTCATACATCGGGATGATTGCCGTGCTGCTGTGGTGGCGGCCCGCCACGCCGCGCAGCGCGCTGCCGCCCGAGCCGCTCGGCGACGCCATCCTCGCCGGCATCCGCTACGTGCGGCTGTCGCCGCACCTGGTCGCCATCCTCGTCCGGGCGCTGCTCTACACCTTCCCGATGGCGGCGGCCGCCGCGCTGATGCCGGTCGTGGCGCGCGACCTGCTCGGCGGCGACGCCACCACCTACGGCCTGCTGCTCGGCGGCTTCGGCTTCGGCGCCATGCTCGGCGCTCTGTCGAGTGCGGCGCTGCGTTCCCGGTTCTCCAGCGATCGCCTGCTGCGCGGGTTGTGCGTGGTCGCCGCCGTGGCCGTGGTCACGATCGCGCAGAGCCGGTCGGCGCCGCTGACGCTGCTCGCGCACGTGCTCGCCGGATCGGTCTGGACGCTCGGCCTCGCGAACTTCAACATCGCCGTGCAGATGTCCTCGCCGCGATGGGTGATGGGCCGCATGCTCGCCACTTACCAGACCGTCGCCTTCGCCGGCATGGCGGTCGGCAGCTGGACATGGGGCGAGTTCGCGAGCGTGGCGGGCCTCAGGGAGTCGCTGACGGCCGCCGGCGTCGCGATGCTGGGCGGCCTCGCGGTTGCCCGCTGG
>JBIIDW010000040.1:0-9395 GCA_044238215.1 Steroidobacteraceae bacterium | reverse complement strand
GAACGAGGCCGCGGGGCGCCGGCCCGCCGACTGGCGCGAGGCCGAGGCCGTCCTCGACGGCACCACGGAGTTCCAGCTCTACAACTGGCTCTACCGCAACCTGCAGCGCTTCAAGTACCACCGTCCGGGGCTCGGCATCTTCGCGCTGCTCGAAGGCCAGCGCGAAGCCGTCGCCGCGCGCCTGCGCGAGACGGCCGCGGCAACGCCCCCGGAACAGCTCCGGCTCGACCCCGCGCTCGTGCCGCCCGAGTATTTCCGCTTCGTACCCTTCCATCAGCACACGGGCGGCGTCGCGCACGACGTTCTCGACGGCGTCGCCTACGAGATCGGCCGCCGGACCACCGTGCCGGCCCACGCGGACCCCAACGGCATCTACCGGCTGCTGTTCGACGCGCTGCCCGAGCGCCCATACCCGCGCGTGCTCGACTGGGGCACGGGACATGGCGCGGCGCTGGTCACCTGGCAGGAGCGGCACCCGGAGTCCGAGTGCCACGGCGTCGACCTGTCCGAGCCCTGCCTGCTGCTGGCGAACCAGCGCGCACGCGAGCGGGGCTACCGGTTCTTCCTGTCGCAGCAGGACCTCGAGCGGCTCGACTACCCCGACGACAGCTTCGACCTCGTGTTCTTCAACTTCATGCTGCACGAGCTCGCGCCCGCGCACACGCCCGCGCTGCTCGCCGAGGCCTGCCGCGTGCTCAAGCCCGGGGGCCTGTTCGCGGGCCACGAGTTCCACCTGCGGCCGGGGGACCTGTTCCAGAACGTGATCCAGCGCAGCCACGCCTGGACCAACAACGAAACCTACTCCGCGCCCTGGTACGAGACGCCGATCGCCGAGCTCGCGCGCAACGCCGGCTTCTCCCGGGTTTCGATCGAGCCGTTCGAGCGTCTCAACCGGTCCGTGAAGCGCCCCGGTCGCGCACCGGTCAACGCGAACTTCTGGAACCTCTACGTCTTCGAGAAATGACCGACCGCGCCTTCCATGCCGCCCTGCAGGGCCCCGTCACCGGTACCGAGCCGGACTTCCTGCGCCAGCTGCCGATGGACAACGCCGTCGGTGCCATCGTGGCGCTTACCGCTGAAGTGTGGTTGCTGCGCGAACGACTCGGCGCGCTCGAGGCCGAACTCGCCGCGCGCCGCGTGCTGCCCGAGGGAGCGGTGGAGCAACACGAGGATGATCCCGCGCGGGCCGCCGCGCGCGCCGCCGAACTCGCTGCATTCACGCAGCGCGTGCTCGCGGAGCTTGCGCGCGACCGGGTACCGGTCTCGCGCATCGACCCCGGCGTCAGCCGGTACCTGCAACCGCTGCGCCCCGCCAGCGACGACAACGGAGCCGCCCCATGATCCGCACCGCCTCAATCGCCCTGCTCGGCCTGGTCGCGCTCGCCGCCGCGCCGACCCTCGCCGCCAAGAAGCTCGAGCTCACCACGCCCGAGGGCGCCAACGAGGCGGCCCGCCGCACGCAGTGCGCGAGCAAGGACGGCGTGTCGACCCTCTACTGGTTCCACGGCGAGGGCTTCAGCCGCGTTCCGGGCGAGAAGGACCGCAAGCTCTTCAACGTCGAAGGCATGAACGTGCGCACCTGCGTCACGGTGCGTGACGAGAAGCGCGGCAACGGCTGGCGGCTGGTGTCACGCGAACTGCTGCTCTACACGGACCCGGCGACCGGCGAACTGCTGAAGACCTGGAACAACCCGTGGACGGGGCAGACGGTGAACGTGCTGCAGACGGCCAACGACCCCGTGAACCAGCGGCCGGTGTTCCCCTACGGCGCGGACGGCAAGCCCGCGACCTGGGAGGCCACGGTCCGGGGCGGCACCTGGTGGCGCACGCTCACGGTGCCGCTCTTCTACACGAACCCGCTCGGTGGGCCGTACCAGAAGTACGTGGGCGGCACTTACCACGCCACCGAGATGTTCAATTTCTTCGGCCGGGTCGACGAACTCGTCGACCTGCGCGTCGCGGACCCGGCCGTCGAGGTGGGCTGGGTACGCCTCGCGAACTGGCTGCCCTGGATGGAGATGGGCGACCGCGCAGGCATGATCTACATCCACGCCGCGGGCCGGAAGATCGCGCGCTTCGAGGACCTGCCGGAGCCGGTGCGCCGCGCGATCGAGACCTCCTATCCCGAGTACCGCAGCCCGCCGCCCGGCGACGACGCGCGCCCGAACGAGACCAGCTGGACGTATTTCCAGAAGAAGATCCCGCCGTCGAACGCGATCCCGGCGCCGCCAAAATAGCGGCGCCGCGTGCTGCGCTGCGTACAAGGAGCGGCGTTTCCCGCGGCATTTACTTGTCCGCGGACACGGGAGTAGAGTCGAAGCGTTCGCCGCGGTTCCGCCGTGCGCGAACGGGTGCAGGTGGGCGGCCCCGCGCCGCGCGTTGACGGGTTGCGCTGGCAATCGTGTGCGATGAAGCCTTGACCTGTATTTGAAACCACGCGGGCGCTGCGGCGCGCCGGGTCGCGTGCCGCTGTCTCCCGCCTTTCGACAGAGAGACGGTTGGATGACGACGATCTACGTGGGAAACCTGCCCTTCTCCGCGACCGATGCCGACATCAGGGTGCTGTTCGAGCGCCACGGCAAGGTCGACTCCGTGAAGATCATCAACGACCGCGAGACCGGCAAGCCCCGCGGCTTCGGCTTCGTGGACATGCCGCCGGGCGACGCGCAGAGCGCCATCCAGGCGCTCAATGGCTACCAGATGAACGGCCGCCCGCTGCGCGTCAACGAAGCGCAGGAGAGGCCACCGCGCCCCGCCGGCGGTCCCTACCGCCGCTGAGCACGGCGGGCGCGGGCCGCCAGCGACGGCCGGCGCCCCTGGCCACCACCCTCCGGCGCACGCGGCGCCGGCGGTTCCTTACGCCCCCGCTCCGGAGAACATCCCCTGCTTCCCCTCGACGACGAGCGCCGACTGCTGGTCAACGAAGCGCGCGCAGACGCGCTGATGGAGCAGCACGGCCTCGATGCGCTGGTCGCCTCGCAGGCCGTCAACGTCTACTACTTCACCAATTTCTGGACCGTGCTCGAACGCATGGGCTTCGAGTTCGCGAGCTTCGCGCTGTGGCCGCGGCGCAGACCGGCGCACCACACGCTCGTGGTCAGCGCAGCGCAGGTCTGGCGCCTCGCCGTCCGCGACCTGGACTACCCGCCCAACGTCGTGGCCTGGACCGCGCCCGCCAACTGGCAGCGCTGGCTGGAATCGGGCGGTGCCGTCCCGCTCGAGGCGGCACAGGCCTCGGCCTGGCCCGTCCAAGACGGTGCCGACCTGTCGCACATCGAGCGCGCGTGGCTCGACGCCAGCCGCCGGACCTCGGGTCGCGAGGCGGCCACCGCGGAGGACGGACTCGCGCGCGCGATCCGCGACGCCGGGCTCGCACGCGGGCGCGTCGCCACCGACGACCCGCGCGTCGAGGCCATGCTGCGCCGCGCCGGCCTCGACGACCTGCAGGTGGTCTGCGACCCCAACCTGTTCCGCAGGCTGCGCGTGGTGAAATCCGAGCCCGAGATCCGGCTGATGCGGCTCGCCGCAAGGCTCAACGCCGACGCCGCGATTGCGACGATGCGCGACGTGGTGCCCGGCACCACGATGCGCGAGATCGAGGCGCGGTTCGGCGCCGAGGCCGCGATCCGCGGCTGCGAGCGCGTGTTCATCCTCGCCGGCGGCACTGGCCTGCTGCCGGAGGGTCGCGTGGTGCGCGGCGAACCCTTCCTGGTCGATGCAGTCGCGCACTACCGCCACTACCACGGCGACTTCGGCCGCACGATCGTCATCGGCGAGCCGGACGCCGAGCTGCAGCGCCGGATCCGCGCGCTGCGCATCGGCTGGGAGGCCGCGTTCGAGGCGCTTCGGCCCGGGCGACGCTACGGCGAGGTCCGCGAGGCCGCGTTCGACGCCATGCGCAGGGCCGGCGCGGGCGACGTGATGACCGTCGCCAATCCGCACAGCGTCGGGCTGCAGCACACCGACGAGCCCTCGCGCGACGGCTACCCTTTCACCGTCAAGGACGACCTCGTGCTGGAGGAGAACATGACGCTGACCGTCGACTTCCCGCACATCGAGGTCGGCTGGGGCGCCTGCCACCTCGAGGACCTCGTGCGCATCACGCGCCACGGCGCCGAGCCGCTCGCGCCGATGGACGACCCGCTGATCGTGCTCTGAGCCGCTGATCCAGGCCGGGATCCGCGCTGCCCCCGGGTGCGCTGGCATCGCTGGACCCGGCGCGGGATACTTCACGCCATGATTCAGGAATCCATCGGTGCCTCCGGCATCGCGCTGCGCTTCATCGCCGCGCTCGCCCTCGTGCTGCTCACTTTCAACCCGAGCGGATGGTCGTACGTACACTGGGCGGTGCGCAGCTTCCCGCAGGGCGTATCGCCCCCGGTGGTGCTGGCCGGTATCGCCCTCCTGATCGGCTGGGCGGTGTTCGTCAACGCCACGCTGCGCTCGCTGGGCGCGGTGGGGGTCCTGCTGTTCGGCGCGCTGTTCGCGGCCCTCGCCTGGACCGCGGTGTACTACGGCTGGCTCTCCCTCGACGACTCGGGCACGCTGACCTGGTTGGCACTGGTGGTGGTCGCGGCCATACTGGCAGCCGGTATGTCCTGGTCGCACCTGCGGCGACGCATGAGCGGCCAGGCGGACGTCGACGAGGTAGGCAGCCGATGAAGAGCAGGAAGACCAGCGGCCCGAAGGCCGCGCCCCGCCGCTACCGTGCGCAGCCAGCGGCGAAGATTGCGCTGAAGCTGCCGATCCCGCCGCGCAAGCGGCTCGAGCCGGACATGCAGCGCTACTTCGCCGTCTGCGACGAGAAGCTCGGCTTCCTGCCGAACGTGCTCGAGGTGTACAGCTTCGACGCGACCAAGCTGCGCGCCTTCGTCGACATGTACAACGACCTCATGTTCGGCGAGTCGAGCCTCAGCACGCTCGAGCGCGAGATGATCGCGGTGGTCGTCTCGGCGGCCAACGGCTGCTACTACTGCCTCACGGCACACGGCCAGGCGGTGCGCGAACTGTCGGGCGATCCGTCGCTGGGCGAGGCGCTGGTCATGAACTACCGCGTCGCGCAGGTCACGCGGCGCCAGCGCGCGATGCTCGACTTCGCGCACCGGCTCACCGTGGCGCCGGCCGAGACCGGCGCCGCCGAGCGCCGCGCGCTGCGGCGCGCGGGCTTCACCGACCGCGACATCTGGGACATCTGCTCGGTCACCGCGTTCTTCAACATGACGAACCGGATCGCGACGCCCACCGACATGATGCCGAACGAGCAGTACCTCGCCGCCAACCGCTGAAGCGGCGCCCCGCATCAGTCGCGCAGGTCGAGTTCGCCCGCCGTCGCGCCGTGCACCATCGCGCGCCCGGCCGGGCCGCCGAGCAGCGCCCCGGGGTAGCCGAGGTCGATGCGGGTGGCCACGTCGAGCGCCGCGAGGGCGTCGCCGTCGAGTTCGAACCGGGCGGCCTGCAGCAGTTCGTCGAACTGCGCGGCGCTGCGCGCACCGAGTATCGGCATCACGTTGCCCGGGCGCTGCAGCAACCAGCGCACCGCGACCTGCGCCGGGCTGCGGCCGGCACGCGCGGCGACTTCCCGGACCGCGGCGGCAATCGCGAGGTTGCGTTCGCTGAGCAGCGTGCGGCCCCAGCCCGTGGTCGTCAGCCGGCCCGGCTGCGTCGCGCGCGCCGCCGGGTCGTCTGCGTACTTGCCGGTCAGCACGCCGCCCGCCAGCGGGCTCCACGCCGTGACGGCGAGGCCGAGCGCACGCGCGCAGGGGATCAGTTCGCGCTCCGCCGTGCGCTCGGCGAGGTTGTAGTGGATCTGCAGTGCGGCGAAGCGCGGCCCGGCGCCCAGCTCGGCCATCGTCTGTGCGCGCGCGACGAACCATGCGGGCGCATTCGACAGGCCCGTGTACACCACCTTGCCGGCGCGCACCGCATCGTCGAGGCCGCGCAGCAGTTCCTCCGCCGGCGTGTGGCCGTCCCAGGCGTGCACCCAGAGCAGGTCGAGGTAATCCGTGCCGAGCCGCTGGAGGCTGGCGTCGAGCGCGACACGCAGGTTCCGGCGGGTGTTCCCGCCGGCGTTGGGATCGGTCGCGTCGGTGGTCATCGAGAACTTCGAGGCGAGCACGAGCCGCGCCCGGCGGCCAGCGACGAAGCGCGCCAGCATCCGCTCGCTGTCGCCACCGGCGTAGATGTTCGCGGTGTCCACGAAGTTGCCGCCCGCCTCGAGGTAGGCGTCGAAGATGCGGCGGCACTCCGCTTCGTCGGCACCGAAGCCCGAGGCCGCGCCGAAGGTCATCGTCCCGAGGCTCAGCTCCGACACCTTGAGACCCGTCCTGCCGAGAAGCCGCAGCCGCATGTCGCCTCCTTGCCCCCTGCCCGGGGCGTGTACAGTCGCACCCATGAACGTGCCGCCCGATCTTCGCCGGCGCCGCGGCCGCGGCACAACCCGCGGCAAGCCGTGAGCGCCTCGCCCGCCTTCCCGTGCCTGCCCGCCCACTGGGCCGAGGCGCTGCGCACCGCGGACGGCGGAATCTTCCTGCGCGCGTGGTCCAGCCTGCCGCGCCGCACCGACCCGCAGCGCCTGCTGGTCGTGGTCCACGGCCAGGGCGAGCAAAGCGACCGGTACGAGCACTTCGCCCACTATCTCGATGGCGTGGTCGACGCGATCGTGGCCGTCGACCTCCCCGGGCACGGGCGGAGCGCCGGCGCGCGCGGGCACGTCGCGGCCTGGAGCGAATATCACGACGCCGTCGCGTGCGCGCTCGATCTCGCACGCGCCACGTTCGGCACCGGCCCGGCACTTCACCTCCTTGGCCACAGCATGGGCGGACTCGTCGTGCTCGGCTTCCTCGCCAGCCGGCGCGGGCACGGCGTGCGCAAGGCCGTCATCAGCGCGCCGCTGCTGGAACTCGGCTTCCCTCCGCCGCCGCTGAAGCTGCTCGCCGCGCGCCTCGCCGGCCGCCTGCTGCCGCGCCTGCCGCTCGGCAACGGCATCGATGCGGCCGACCTGACGCACGACGCTGAGGTCAACGCGTGCTACGCGCGCAATCCGCTGAACCACTCGCGCGTCACGCCGGGCTGGTTCGTCGCGATGAGCGACGAGGCCGACAGGCTCCGTGCGCTCGAGCGCCTCGACACGCCGTCGCTGTGGATCGTCCCGCTCGCCGACCGCATCGTCTCGGCGCCCGCCGCGCTCGAGGCCGCCCGGCGGATCGCCACCGGCTCGGACGTGCAGGTCGAAACCCTGCCCGGGTTCTTCCACGAGGCGTTCAACGAGACCGGCAAGGACCGCGTCTTCGCGCGCCTCGCACGCTATCTCGAGGAGTAACCGTCATGCTGCTGTCGACGCGCGAGATCTACCGGGGGCGGGTCGTGCGCCTCAACGTCGAGACGGTGGAGCTGCCGAACGGCCACCGGGCCGACCTGGAGATCCTCCACCACCCCGGCGGCGCGGCCGTCGTCGCGGTCGACGACGCGGGCCGCGTCTGCCTGCTGCACCAGTTCCGGCACGCGGCCGGCGGCTACGTCTGGGAACTCCCGGCCGGCAAGCTCGAGCCAGCGGAGCCGCCGGCGGAGACGGCACGGCGCGAGCTGATCGAGGAAGGCGGCGTCGCCGCCGGTCGCTGGCGCGACCTGGGCCACTACATCAGCTCGCCCGGCGTGTTCACCGAGCGCATTTACCTTTATCTGGCCACCGAGCTCGTGCCTGCGCCGCGGGCACCGGAGGCGGCCGAGGTCTTCGAGGTGCACTGGATCCCGCTGGCCGAGGCCGTGGCGCGCGTGTACGCGGGCGACATCGCCGACGGCAAGACCTGCCTCGGGCTGCTGAAGGCAGCGCACCGGCTCGCGTCGGGGAATTCGTGAAGGAGGTCACGGATTCGACTGGCGGGCGCGAAATACCCTCGCGCGACGCAGGAAGATTGCATCCATGGCCAGACGCTCAGACGACCTCCTCGGCGACTTCAACCTCGACCGCAGCCGCGACGGCGGTACCGCCGCGGACGAGCGGCCTGCCCCCGTGCAACGCCGCAAGCTCGGGCGGATCATCCGCAACGAGCGGGGCGGGGCCACCATGGAGTGGACCACCTACACCGAGCAGGACGCCGCGGAACGCGTCGTGCTGCAGGTGCTGGAAACCCCTGCCGACGGCAACTACTCCGTCGTCCCGACCCAGGGCACACCCGCGCCCGATGCGAAGCCGGGGCACCAGCCCTACGGCACTCCGGCGGCGCGCGAGAGCGACGAGGCGGCGCCGCGCCGCCCCTCGGACCTGCGCAAGCTCAGCGAGTGGATCAAGCTGACCCGCAAGGTCGAGAGCGCCAAGCGCAAGAAGCGCTGGTTCTGACCCCACCGCGCCACCGGGCAAAGAGAGCGCAGGGCGCAGGCCCCGGCGCGCCACGGCGGCACGCGGCCGCCCCCTGACGCGGGACTTCATTCCCGTCCATTCCATCCGGCAACCGAGCGGCTAGACTGCCGGCAGGGAGGGGCGTGGGAATGGGGATGCAGGATTTCTCGGGCAAGGTCGTCGTCGTCACCGGCGCGAGCCGCGGACTCGGCCTGGCCTGCGCCGAGGCCTTCGCCGCGCGCGGCGCGGAGCTGGTGCTGATCAGCCGCGGCGCCGAGGAACTCGAGCGCGTCGCCGCCCGGCTGCGCGCAGGCGGCGCGCACGCCGTCGCGATCCCCTGCGACGTGACCGATCCCGCGCAGGTCGCTGCGGCGTTCGCCGGCCTCGCGCGCTGCGACGTGCTGGTCAACAACGCCGGCGGCAACCGTCCGCAGCCTTTCCTCGAGGTGTCGCTCGAGAACCTCGACCACCTGCTCGGGCTGAACCTGCGCTCGGCCTTCGTCACCGCGCAGGCCGCGGCGCGGCTGATGGCCCGGCCGGGGCCCGACGGGCGACCCGCGGGCGGCGTCGTCGTCAACATGTCCTCGCAGATGGGCCACGTGGGGGCGCCGAACCGCAGCGTCTACTGCATGACCAAGCACGGCATCGAGGGCCTCACCAAGGCCATGGCGGTCGAACTCGCACCGCTCGGCATCCGGGTCGTCAGCGTGGCGCCCACCTACATCGAGACGCCGATGACGCGGCCGTTCTTCGAGGATCCGGCCTTCCGCGCCGACACGCTCGCGAGGATCCCGCTGGGCCGCATAGGTCAGGTGCACGAAGTCGCCTCCACGGTCGTCTTCCTCGCTTCGGCGGACGCCGGGCTGGTCACCGGCACGAGCCTGCTGGTCGATGGCGGCTATACCGCCCGGTAGCCTGCGCGTCGGGCCGCTGGGCCTGACGCGCTACCAATGGCTGGTGCTGGCGGCCGCGTGGCTGGGCTGGGGCTTCGACGTCTTCGACGCGATGCTGTTCAACTTCGTCGCGTCGAACTGCATTCCTGCGCTGCTCGGCCTGGTCC
>JBIIDW010000534.1:0-2585 GCA_044238215.1 Steroidobacteraceae bacterium | reverse complement strand
CGACCAAACATCGAACCACGATTGGCGATGATGCCCACACGGGGTCCAACTCCGTGCTGGTCGCCCCGATCACCATCGGCGAGGGCGCGACCGTCGGTGCGGGCTCCACGGTCGCCAAGAACGTGCCGGCGGGCAAGCTCACCGTCGCGCGTGCCAAGCAGGTCACGCTCGAGGGCTGGAAGCGGCCCACCCGGAAGGCACCCTGACCGAGCCCGCCTGAGAGTCCGGTCACGGGATCGCGGCCGCGACACGGCCAATGCCGGACGGATCGGGCAAAATACCCCCCCTTCGCGGGCTCCCCCGCGACCTTTGAGGTTCCATCCAGCATGTGTGGCATCGTCGGAGCGGTCGCCGAGCGCAACATCGTCCCCATCCTGATGGAGGGCCTGCGCAGGCTCGAGTACCGCGGCTACGACTCCGCGGGCGTCGCGGTACTGCAGGCGGGCGATCGCCTCAAGCGGGTCCGCACCGTCGGCAAGGTCCGTAACCTGCAGGACGCCATCGACCAGTCGCCCACCGAGGGGCTGCTCGGCATCGCCCACACCCGCTGGGCCACCCACGGCGTTCCCAGCGAGCGCAACGCCCACCCGCACATCTCCGACGACGGCCTCGCCATCGTCCACAACGGCATCATCGAGAACCACGACGAACTGCGCGACGAACTGCGCCGGCTCGGCTACACGTTTACCAGCGAGACCGACACCGAAGTCATCGCGCACCGCATCCATCACCACCTGAAGAGCGTCGGCGACCTCTTCAAGGCGGTGCGCGCCACGGTTGCCGAGCTCGAGGGGGCCTATGCGCTCGCCGTGGTCAGCGAGGCCGACCCGCAGCGCCTGATCCTCGCGCGAGAGGGCTGCCCGGTCGTCGTCGGCCTCGGCGTCGGCGAGAACTTCGTCGCCAGCGACGTGGCCGCGCTGCTGCCGGTCACGCGGCGCTTCATGTTCCTCGAGGAAGGCGACGTCGCCGAAGTGCGCCGCAGCTCGATCCGCGTGCTCGACCGCGAGGGCAGCACCGTCGAGCGCCCGGTACGCGACAGCGAACTGTCGGCCGACGCTGCCGAGAAGGGCCAGTACGCGCACTTCATGCTCAAGGAGATCCACGAGCAGCCGCGCGCCATCGCCAACACACTGCAGGAGCGCGTCGCCAACGGCCGGCTGCTCGAGGCCGCCTTCGGCCCCGCAGCCACCGCGGTGTTCAAGCGCACCGAGCACGTCCACATCGTCGCCTGCGGCACGAGCTATCACGCCGGCGCGGTCGCCCGCTACATGATCGAGCAGATCGTCAAGATCCCCTGCTCGGTCGAGATCGCCAGCGAGTACCGCTACCGCAACCCGGTCGTCCCGAAGAATTCACTGTTCGTCACGATCTCGCAGTCCGGCGAGACCGCCGACACCCTGGCCGCGCTGCGCCTCGCCAAGCAGGCGGGCTACCTGAGCTCGCTGGCCATCTGCAACGTGCCCGAAAGCTCGCTGGTGCGCGAGTCCGAGCTCGTCATGCTGACGCGTGCCGGCCCCGAGATCGGCGTGGCCTCCACCAAGGCGTTCACGACCCAGCTCACGGGGCTGCTGATGCTCGTGATCGCGCTCGCCAAGCACCACGGTGCCGACACCGAGCGCGAGCACACGCTGGTCAAGCGGCTCATCGAGCTGCCGGGCATGGTCGAGAAGACCCTGTCGCTCGACCCGGTGATCCACAAACTCGCGATGCGCTTCGCCGACAAGCACCACACGCTGTTCCTCGGCCGCGGCGCGCTGCACCCGATCGCCATGGAAGGCGCGCTGAAGCTCAAGGAGATCTCCTACATCCACGCCGAGGCCTACGCCGCCGGCGAGCTCAAGCACGGGCCGCTGGCGCTGGTCGACGCGGACATGCCGGTCATTGCCGTGGCGCCGAACAACGACCTGCTCGAGAAGCTGAAGTCGAACCTCATGGAGGTTCGCGCCCGCGGCGGCGAGCTGATCGTGTTCGCCGATCCCGAGTCGGGCATCCAGCCTTCCGACGGCGTCACGGTGATCACGATGCCGCGGCACGTGAGCTACGTGCAGGCGCCGATCGTCTACACGATCCCGCTGCAGCTGCTGTCGTACCACGTCGCCATCCTCAAGGGCACCGACGTCGACCAGCCGCGCAACCTCGCCAAGAGCGTCACGGTCGAGTAGGGCGCCGCCCGTGCCGGCCGACGCGGGCGCCGCTGAAGCCCGCACCCGCGCCTGGGTCGAGCATTCGGTCATCGGCCTCGGCCTCTGCCCGTTTGCGCGGGCACCGCAGCGCCAGGGGCGCGTGCGCTACGCCATCAGCGCCGCCGATGCGCCGCAGGCGCTGCTCGACGAACTGCTCGAGGAGCTGGGCCGCCTCGTGACCACGCCCGCCGAGGAACTCGAGACCACGCTGCTGGTGATCCCGCGCATGCTGGCGGACTTCGACGAATTCCAGGATTTCACCGCCGCCGCCGAGTCCGCGCTGCAGGCGCTCGGCCTCGAGGGCGTGGTGCAGCTCGCGAGCTTCCACCCCGACTTCCGCTTCGAGGGCACGGCGGCCGACGACGTGACGAACGCCACCAACCGCTCGCCGTTCCCGACGCT
>JBIIDW010000039.1:0-9416 GCA_044238215.1 Steroidobacteraceae bacterium | reverse complement strand
CGAGGAGGCGCCTAGCCCGTTCCTCGACTACGCCACGCGCAAGGCGATGGGTGAGCAGGCGGTCGCCCTCGCGAAGGCCGTCGACTACCAGAGCGCCGGCACGGTCGAGTTCGTCGTCGGCAAGGATCGCAGCTTCTACTTCCTCGAGATGAACACGCGCCTGCAGGTGGAGCACCCCGTCACGGAGTGCATCACCGGGCTCGACCTCGTCGAGCAGATGATCCGCGTGGCCGCCGGCGAGAAGCTGTCGTTCCGCCAGGACCAGATCGCGCGCAACGGCTGGGCGATCGAGTGCCGCATCAACGCCGAGGACCCGTTCCGCAACTTCCTGCCGTCGACCGGCCGGCTCGTGAAGTACCGGCCGCCGGTGCAGACCATGGAGGCCGCTCTGCCGGTGCCCGCGGGCGGCGGCGTGCGCGTCGACACCGGCGTGTACGAGGGCGGCGAGATCCCGATGTACTACGACTCGATGATCGCCAAGCTGATCGTGCACGGGCGCGACCGCAAGGAGGCGATCGCGCGGATGCGCGAGGCGCTGAACGCCTTCGTGATCCGCGGCATCTCCAGCAACATCCCGTTCCAGGCCGCGCTGCTGGCCCACCCGCGCTTCGTGTCGGGCCAGTTCAGCACCGGTTTCATCGCCGAGCAGTACCCGAAGGGCTTCTCCGCCGACGCGGTGCCGCACGAGCAACCCGGGTTCCTGCTGGCCCTCGCCGCGGCCGCGCACCACAAGCTGCGCGAGCGGGCGGTCACGGTCGGCGGCCAGCGCCCCGGCTACGAGGCCAGCGTCGGCGGGGATTTCGTCGTGGTGCTGACCGACGCGGAGGGCCGCAAGGCGCGCACGCCCGTGGCGGTGCATGCCGACGGGCCCGCGCTGCGGATCACCGTCGACGGTTCTGCCCACGAGGTGGTGATGACCAGCGCGCTGCGCGACATCGCCGTCCACGGGACGTTCGACGGCAAGGCCTTCTGCGCGCAGATCGAGCGCACCGGCCTCGATTACCGGATCAGCCACGACGGAGCGGCGGTCGTGGCGCGCGTGCTGTCGCCACGCGCGGCCGAGCTCGACGCGCTGATGCCCTTCAAGGCGCCGCCCGACCTGTCGAAGGTGCTGCTGTCGCCGATGCCGGGGCTGCTGGTCGACGTCGCCGTGCAGCCGGGCCAGCAGGTGCGGGCCGGCGAGAAGCTGGCCGCGATCGAGGCGATGAAGATGGAGAACATCCTGTTCGCCTCGCAGGATTGCGTGGTGGCCGAGGTCGCCGCGAAGAAGGGCGACAGCCTCGCGGTCGACCAGGTGATCATGAGGTTCCAGTGATGACCGCGCCGCGTCCGTTCCGCGTCCTCGGCATCCAGCAGGTTGCCATCGGCGGCCCCAGCAAGGACCGCCTTCGCACGCTCTGGGTCGACATGCTCGGGCTCGAGGTCACCGGCAACTTCGTCAGCGCGCGTGAGAACGTCGACGAGGACATCTGCGCGATGGGCAGCGGTGCGAACCGGGTCGAGGTCGACCTCATGCAGCCGCTGGATCCGAACGGCAAGCCCGCCGTCCACGCCACGCCGCTCAACCACATCGGGCTGTGGATCGACGATCTCCCGGCAGCGGTCGAGTGGCTCGCCGCGCGCGGCGTGCGCTTCGCCCCGGGCGGGATCCGCAAAGGGGCTGCCGGCCACGACATCACTTTCCTGCACCCGAAGTCGAACGAGGAGTTCCCGATCGCGGGCGAGGGTGTGCTGATCGAGCTCGTGCAGGCACCGCCGGAGGTCGTCGCCGCATTGGGCGGCCGAGCCGCCTGAGCGGCCTCGCGCACCCGCGCTTGACTTAACCGCTGCCCGCGCGGGCGGCGGTCCCCGAAGCGTGAACTGCGTCTCTCGGCGCGCCGCGCCGCAGCGGATAGCCTGCGACCCACAACAAGGGGATCCTGCGGGCCACCGTGCGTATCCGGATTTTCGGGCAGTTCGTGCATTTGTCGATCGTCGTGCTTGCGGCGGTCGAGTTCGTGGCGTGCCTGCTCGCGGCTTACCTGGCGGCCTACATCCGCTTCGGCGTCGAGGACGTTCCGCTGGTGCTGAATCAGCTGGTGGCCCCGGCCGTGGTCTGCGCGACCGCGATGAGCGCCTGCATGGTCGCCGTCGGCCTGTACGGCTTCCAGCAGCGCGTGGGCACCGGCGGCATCGCCATGCGACTGCTCGCGGCTGCCCTGTTCGCGGGGCTGATCGTCGCCGTGGTGGTCTACGCGCTGCCGACGCTGCGCTTCGGGCGCGGCATCCTCGCACTGACGCTCGCGATCTCGGTGGCAGCGTGCTTCGTCGCCCGGCTGCTGTTCAAGCACGTCATCGGCGACGAGGCGCTGAAGCGCCGCGTGCTCGTCTATGGCGCGGGATCCAGGGCGCGCTCCATCACGCTGCTGCGTCGCAGCACTGACCGGCGTGGCTTCGCCGTGGTCGGGTTCGTGCGTGGCACCGAGTGTGCCCTGCAGGTGCCCGCCGAGAAGGTCATCTCCCCGCCCGGCTCACTGTTCGAGCTGGTGCGGGAACTCGGCGCGTCGGAGGTCGTGGTGGCGCTCGACGACCAGCGCAAGGCCTTCCCGATGGACGAACTGCTGAAGTGCCGCGTGCGCGGCATCAACGTGATCGACGTCGTCAGCTTCATCGAACGCGAGACTGGCAAGGTGCGCGTCGATCTGCTGAACCCGAGCTGGATCATCTTCTCGGGCGGGTTCCGCCGCGACGTGTTCCGCGAGTGGGTGGAACGCGCGTTCGACATCGCGGCCTCCCTGGTGCTGCTGGCGCTGGCCTGGCCGGCGATGCTGCTCACGGCGATCGCGATCAAGCTCGAGGACGGCTGGCGCGCGCCCGTGTTCTACGTGCAGGAGCGCGTGGGGCTGGAGGGCCGCCTGTTCCTGATCCGCAAGTTTCGCAGCATGCGCACCGACGCCGAGCAGGACGGCAAGCCCGCGTGGGCGAGCGAGAACGATCCACGCGTGACGCGCGTCGGCGCGGTGATCCGCAAGCTCCGGATCGACGAGCTGCCGCAGCTGTTCAACGTGCTGTCGGGCGACATGGGCTTCGTCGGCCCGCGGCCCGAGCGGCCGCAGTTCGTCGAGCAGCTTGGTGAGCTCATTCCCTACTACCACGAGCGGCACTGGGTGAAGCCTGGCATCACCGGCTGGGCCCAGCTGTGCTACCCGTACGGCGCCTCCGAGCGCGACGCCAAGGAAAAGCTCCAGTACGACCTGTACTACGTCAAGCACCGCAACCTGTTCTTCGATCTCGCGATCCTGCTCGAGACCGCGGAAATCGTGCTCTGGGGGCGCGGTGCGCGCTGAGCGCGCCGGCGCCGCGCTGCTCGTCGCCCTTGCCGCACTGGTGCTGCCCGCAAGGGCGCAGGGCAGCGATCCGGTGATCGACGTCACCACCGTGGAGGAACTGCGCGCGGCACTGGCCGCCGCGAACGCGGCCGGCGGGCGGCGCACCATCCGTCTCGCCGACGGCGTCTACGCGCTGACCGACACGCTGCAGGTCACGGCGCCGGGCATCACGCTGTCCGGGCGCTCGGGCGACGCAGCCCGGGTCGTGATCCAGGGGGACGCGATGCGGCCCGACGCACGGGTCGGCAACCTGATCCGCGTCTCGGGTCGCGACACCACCCTGCGCCACCTCACGCTGCAGCGCAGCCGCTGGCACCTGGTCCAGGTAGCGGGCGAGTCCGACGCCGACGGCTTCAGCCTGCTCGACTGCGTGATGCGTGACTCCTACGAGCAGATGCTGAAAGTCTCCGTGGACCCTGCGCGACCGGCGGTCACGGCGGACGGCGGCCGCGTCGAGCGCTGCCGCTTCGAGTACAGCGCCGGCGTCGCGCCCAACTGGTACACGGCGGGGATCGACGCGCTCGGCGCCCGCGACTGGGTGGTGCGCGGCAACACCTTCCGCGGGATCGCGAGCCCCGGGGAGCGTATCTCGCAGTTCGCGGTGCACTTCTGGGCCGGGTCCGCCAATGCGCTGGTCGAGCGCAACCTGATCCTCGACTGCGACAGGGGCATCGGGTTCGGGCTCGACGGCCGCGGCAACACCGGCGGCACGATCCGCAACAACATGATCCATCACGCCGGGACGGGGCCCTTCGCCGACGTCGGGATCTCGCTGGTCGACAGCCCGGGCAGCGTCGTCCAACACAACACGGTCCTGCTGCTCCACGGTTATCCGGCTTCGATCGAGTACCGCTTTGCCGCGACCCGCGACGTGCGGATCTCGAACAACCTGGCGAATCGGCCGGTCCGGGCGCGCGACGGCGGGTCGGCCGCCGTGCTGTCGGGCAACGTGGCGTCGGCGGAGGCCGCGTGGTTCCGCGACCCGGCGCGCGGCGACCTGCACCTCGCACGCGCGGTGCCGGGCGTCGTCGACGCCGGTGCCCCGGTCGACGGCATCCGCGACGACTACGACGGCGATCCGCGGCCGCTCGGCGCCGGCCCCGACGTCGGCGCCGACGAGATGCGCCCCTCCCGCACACCGGGCCCGCCGACCAACGTCCGCACGCTGTGACGCTGCGCACGGCGTCGCGGCTCGGCGCTTGCCGGAGCGGGCGGGGCCGCCGGACACTCGCGCCATGAAGCTGCTCCACGTGGTGGGTGCGCGTCCGCAATTCGTGAAGCTGGCGCCGGTGTCCCGCGAACTCGCCATCCGGCGCGCCGGCGGCCAGGTCTGCGAGGAACTGATCGTCCACACCGGCCAGCACTACGACGCCGGCATGTCGGACGTGTTCTTCGCCGAACTGGGCATTCCGCCGCCGACGGTCAACCTGGGTGCCGGATCGGGCCTGCACGGCGCGCAGACGGCGAGGATGCTCGAGGGCATCGAGCGCGTACTGCTGGAGCACCTGCCCGACGTGGTCGTCGTCTACGGCGACACCAATTCCACGCTGGCTGGCGCACTCGCCGCGACCAAGCTCGGTATCCGCGTCGCCCACGTCGAGGCCGGCCTGCGCAGCTTCAACCGGCGCATGCCCGAGGAGCTGAACCGGGTCGCCACCGATCACCTCGCGGACCTGCTGCTCGCGCCCACCGCGGCAGCCATGGCGCACCTCGAGGCCGAGGGGCTGGGCGGGCGCAGCCTGCGGGTCGGCGACGTCATGCAGGACGCGCTGCTCTTCCACCTCGACCGGGCACGGCGCGAGTCGGCCCTGCCGGGCGCGCTCGGCCTCGAGCCCGGGCGCTACCTCGTCGCCACGGTGCATCGCGCCGAGAACACCGAGCCCGACGCGCTGCGGCGCCTGCTCGGGGTCCTCGCGGGCGTCGGCACGCGCGCGCGACCGCTGGTGCTCCCGCTGCATCCGCGCACCCGGGCCGCGATCGAGGCCGGCGGTCTGGCGGAAGTCGCCGGCCCGTCCGTTCGCTTCGTCGATCCCCTGCCTTACCTCGACATGCTGCGCCTCGTCGAGGACGCGGGGCTCGTGCTGACCGACTCGGGGGGGCTGCAGAAGGAGGCGTTCATGCTGGGCACGCCCTGCGTGACGCTGCGCGGCGAGACGGAGTGGACCGAGACGGTGGAGGCCGGCGCGAACGTGGTCGCCGGGGTGGATTCCGTCGCGGTGCTGGGCGCCGTGGAGACATTTGCCGCGGCCCCCGTGGGACTGCGCGAGCAGCTGCGACGCGCCGCCGCCGGGGCCTACGGCGGCGGCACGGCGGCACGCCGGATCGTCGACGCGCTGACCGGCGTCGTTGCGGAACTGCCAAGCCCTTAACGGCGCGCCGCCAGCCGGCGCCCCAGAATCGCGCGACCTCCGTCACATTCCGGAAGTTCGCCTTGCCGCCTGCCCCGCCTCGCCCGCTGGTTTCGATCGTGCTGCCCGCCTTCAACGAGGCCGGGGTGCTCGAGGAGCACGTCGGCCTGATCGTCGATCATCTGGCCACTCTTGCGGACCGGTACCGCTTCGAGGTCCTGATCGTCAACGACGGCAGCCGCGACGAAACCGGTGCGCTCGCCGACGCGCTCGCCGCGCGGCTGGCGGACGTGCGCGCGCTGCACCATCCGACGAACCGCGGACTCGGCAAGGCGCTGCAGACCGGCTTCGAGCACTCGCGGGGCGACTACGTCGTGACGCTGGACGTGGACCTGAGCTATTCGCCCGACCACGTCGATCGGCTGCTCGAGTGCATCGAGCGCACCCACGCCCAGCTCGTGCTCGCCTCGCCCTACATGGCCGGGGGCCGGCTCACCAACGTGCCCTGGCTGCGGCGCACGCTGAGCATCTGGGGCAACCGCTTCCTCAAGCACTTCGCTCGCGGCGGCCTGTCGACGCTGACCTGCATGGTGCGCGCCTACGACGGGCCCTTCGTGCGCGCGCTCGCGCTGCGCTCGACGGACATGGACGTGATGCCCGAGGTGATCTACAAGACCATGGTGCTGCGCGGCCGCATCGAGCAGATTCCGGCGCACCTCGACTGGACGCGCCAGGTCGCCGCCGGTCCGCCGCGCCGCAGTTCCAGCATGCGCATCCTGCGGCACGTGGTCTCCACGGTGCTCTCCGGCTTCGTGTTCCGGCCCTTCATGTTCCTCGTGCTGCCGGGGCTGCTCGCGCTCGGCTTCTCCGCCTACGTCAACTTCTGGATGTTCGTGCACCTGTTCGACGCGCTGTTGGAGATCCCGCCGACCGAGCCCGGCGGGCGCTGGACGGCTGCCTTCGCGGTCGCCTTCGCGCGCTTCCCGCACACCTTCATCGTCGGCTTCCTGTCGCTGGTGCTCGCGGTGCTGCTGATCGGCCTCGGCATGCTCGCGCTGCAGGCGAAGAAGTACTTCGAGGAGACGGTCTTCCTGCAGATGGAAGTCAAGACGGCGGTGAGGACTCTCTCGGCGCAGGTCGGGCGTGAGCGCTGAACGCGTCGCGATCGTCGGCGGTGGCGTGCTCGGGCTACAGCTCGCGCGCGGCCTGGCCGCGCGCGGCAAGGCGGTCACGGTGCTGGAGGCGGCGCCGGAGGCGGGCGGACTCGCGGCGCCGGCGGACGTGGGTCCGTATCGATGGGACCGCTTCTACCACGTGATCCTGCTGTCGGACCTGCACACGCGGCGCCTGCTCGGAGAACTCGGGCTCGCGGACCGGTTGCGCTGGGGCATCACGCGGACCGGCTTCTATACCGACGGCCAGCTGCACTCGCTGTCCACCAACCTCGAGTTCCTGTCGTTCCCGCCGCTGACGCTGCTCGACAAGGCGCGTCTCGCGGCCACCATCCTGCGCGCCGCCTCGATCCGCGACGGGCGGCCGCTCGAGCAGGTTCCGGTCGGGGACTGGCTGCGGCGCTGGTCGGGCGAGCGCGTCTTCGAGAAGATCTGGCTGCCGCTGCTCAAGAGCAAGCTCGGCGACAACTGGCGGCTCGCCAGCGCCTCGTTCATCTGGGCGATCATCGCCCGGATGTACGCCGCGCGGCGTGCCGGGCTCAAGCGCGAGATGTTCGGCTACGTCGACGGCGGCTACGAGGTCGTGCTCGACCGGCTGCGGGAGTCGGTGCTGGCCGGCGGGGTCGTGCTGCGCACCGGCGCGCGCGTCACCGAAATCCGCGATGAGGGGGCCTGCGCCGCGCTGCGCCTGGCCGACGGCACGCGGATGGAGTTCGACCACGCGGTGACCACGCTGCCGACGCCGGCCATCGCGGCGACCGTGCCGCAGCTCTCCGAGGCGGAGCGCGCGCGGCTGGAGGGCGTGACCTACCAGGGCATCGTCTGCGCTTCGCTGCTGCTCGAGCGACCGCTGGGGCCCTATTACGTGACCAACGTCACCGACCGCTGGGTCCCCTTCACCGGGGTCATCGAGATGACGGCACTGGTGGATCCGGCGCGCTTCGGTGGCCACGCGCTCGTCTACCTGCCGTGCTACCTGCCCCAGGGCGACCCGTTCTGGGAGCGCGGCGACGGCGAGGTGCGCGAGGCCTTCGTCGGCGCGCTGGAGCGCATGTACCCGGCCTTCCAGCGCGACCAGGTGCGCGCCTTCGTCGTGTCGCGTGCCCGGCAGGTGCTGGCGGTGCCGACGCTCGACTACTCGGCGCGGCACGCGCCCGCCGTCGCCACGTCGCTGAAACGCGTGTCCGTTCTCAATTCCGCGCAGATCATCAATGGTACGTTGAACGTCAACGAGACTCTCGCCGTCGCGGAATCCGGTCTCGAGGCCCTCCTGCCGAGGATCGAGTCCCGCTGAGGGGCGAGCGCCACCATGACGGCATCTTCACCGATGGCACAGACCCGGCGACCGATCGCCAGCCTCTCGCTGGACGTCGACAACCTCTGGTCCTACCTCAAGATCCACGGCGATCCGGCATGGGCGTCGCGGCCCTCCTACCTCGACCGCTTCCTGCCCCATGCCCTCGGCGCGCTCGACGAACTCGGACTGCGCATCACCTTCTTCATCGTCGGTCGCGACGCGGCCGAGGACGCGAACGGCGCCGCACTGCGCGCGATCGCCGCCGCGGGCCACGAGGTCGGCAACCATTCCTTCGAGCACGAACCCTGGCTGCACACCTACGCGCCCGAGCAGGTCCGGCGCGAACTGCGCGACGCCGACGAGGCGATTCACGCGGCCACCGGGCTGCGTCCGGTGGGATTCCGCGGTCCCGGCTTCAGCTGGAGCGCGGACGTTCTGCGCACGGTCGACGAGCTCGGTTACGCGTTCGACGCGTCGACCTTCCCGACCTTCCTCGGCCCGCTCGCCCGCGCGTACTACTTCGCCACCGCGAAGCTGACGCCCGAGGAGCGCGAGCAGCGCAAGGCGCTGTTCGGCGGCCTCGCCGAGGGCCTGCGGCCGCTGGATCCCTACCGCTGGTCGCTGGGCGGCGGACGGTCGCTGCTCGAGATCCCGGTGACGACGATGCCGGTCGCGCGGGTGCCGTTCCACCTGAGCTACCTCGTCTACCTGTCGCGCGTGTCCGAAGGGCTGGCGATGGCCTACCTGCGCACGGCGCTGGCCCTCTGCCGTGCCACCGGCACTGAGCCGAGCTTCCTGCTGCACCCGCTCGACCTCGTCGGCGGGGACCTCGCGCCGCAGCTGCGCTTCTTCCCGGGCATGGACGTGCCCAGCGAGCAGAAGACCCGGTTCTTCCAGCGCGTGCTGCGCGCGCTGGCAGCGGACTTCGAGCTCGTGCCGATGGGTGAGCACGCGCGCCGCATCGTCGCGCGCGAGACCCTGCCGCAGCGGCCGCTTCCGGCCGGCGCAGCGGCCTGAGGGCAACGGCATGTGTGGCCTGGTCGGCATCATCCATCGCGACGGCAGCCCGGTTGACGGCGGCGTGCTGCGGGCGATGGCCGACCGACTGGCGCACCGCGGCCCCGACGGCGAGGGCCAGCACCTGGAAGGCGGCGTCGGGCTGCACCACAAGCGGCTGGCGATCATCGACCTGCACACCGGCCGCCAGCCGATGTCGTTCGCGGGCGTCACG
>JBIIDW010000533.1:0-2590 GCA_044238215.1 Steroidobacteraceae bacterium | reverse complement strand
CGGGCCGCGCCCGCCTGCGCCTGGTTGCGCAGCAGCGTGAGCCGCGCCTCGATGGCCTCGGGGGCCCCGGGGCGCCACGTCACCTGCTGGCCGACGACCGGCAGCAGGTCCGAGTCGAAGGCCAGCACGAAGGCAATGACCTGCCGGCGCGAGGTATCGGCCGGCGCCGGGAAGTTGAACACCGGGTCGCGGAAGAAGTTGTCGAGGGTGTCGACGGCGCCGTCGTGGCCGAAGCCCGTGCCGCGGATCTGCGCGCCGGTGGCACCGCCGCCGTCGGCGCTGAAGCCGAACATGCCGGCCTTGGTGTAGACGTTGCGCAGCTGCGGGATCTTGAAGTTCTCGCTGATGCGGCCGCCCTCGAACGTCATCAGCCCGTTGGTGCCGAACTGGCCTTCGGCAGGTCGCAGCCGGTGGCAGTTGTCGCAGGAACCGAGCAGCGTGATGGGGAAGTTCAGGTAGATGTTGCGGCCGGCGGCCTCGTCGTCGGTCAGCGAATTGTCGAGCGCGCGCACCGGGTTCGGCGGCATCGCCAGCTGCATCGCGAAGTCGGTGAAGGACTGCATCTGCGCGACGCCGATCGGGGCCTCGCGACCGAGCAGCGCGACGAACGCCGCGTTGAACTCCTTGAAGGCCGCGTCCTCCAGCGTTTCGGTCTGCCCGCGCACGACCGCACGCGCGGTGCCGGTGCGGTCGCCGCGCCAGTGCATCGGCCCGTTGCCCTTCATGCCGCGCAGGGTCTGCGTGGTCATCGGGCCCTTGAGCGGGTGGAAGCGCGGCGTGGTGCGCGGGCTCAGCGGCAGGTAGGCATTCGGGTTCGCCTGCATGGCGTCGTCGGGGTTGCCGAGGTCCCAGGCGAGATGATCGAGGTCGCCGAACACGTGGCAGCTCGCGCAGGACACCGTGCCGTTCGCCGAACCGAGCGTCGCGTCGTAGAGGAACCGGCGCCCGTCGCGCACGGCCGCGGGCTCCGGCGTGAACAGGCTGCGCGTGGCGAGCACCGTGCGCGTCGCGGTATCGACGACGCTGACCGACTGCGCGATGCGCGAGTAGACGAACAGGCGCGTGCCCGCGGCGTTCAGCGCGAGCCCGGCCGGACCCGCAGGCACATCGATGTGGCGCGAGGCGTCAGGCACGAAGCTGCCGGAGACCAGGGCAGCGGCGGGCAGCGCCGCCACCTTGGCCGAGCCGAACGCCGCCGCGTACAGCGTGTCGCCGCTCGGGCTGAACACGAGCGCCGTCGGCTGCGACAGCGACTTCGCCTTCTCGGCCGCCGGCAGGCTCGCGCCCTGCGGCAGCGCGAAGTTGACGTGGCGGTTCAGGTGCACGGCCGCTACCGAGCCGGAGGCGGGCGCCACCACCGCGATGCGGCTCTCGGTGATTCGCCCGCGCACGCTGGCGTTGCCGCGCCGGCCGGAGCCCTCGAACCTGACTTCGTTGAAGGCCTCGGTGTGGCTGACGAAGAGCCGCCCGTCGGCAGGACTCACCGCCATGTTGAACAGCGTGGTGCCGACGCCGGCGAAGCGCGCGGTCACCGCCGGCGAGGCCGCCGCGGCATCGATCGCGAACACGTCCTCGTCGGGCAGCGTGAACTTGACGCGCCCGCTCCAGTCGTTGCGGGCCTCGTCGCGCCAGGCCGTGCCGTCGTGCCGCACGATCAGGCCGGTGCCGGGCGCTGCCACGCCGTCGGCGCTGGTGGTGATCCCCGGCTTCGGCACGTTCAGCGCGTCGCGGTGCAGCACGGTCGTGCGGTTGCCCGACATGAACGACGCGGCGTAGACCGTGCGGCCGTCATTGGACACCGCCAGCGCGCGCGGCACGTCCGCCGGCAGCGTGACGATGGCCACGGGCCTGCCGTTGAGCGATTCGTCGAGCTGCGCGGCGTCGAACACCCAGACGTCGGCTCGCCCGGTCGCCGGCGTGGTCAGCGACGCCGACGCGAAGCCCGGCCGGTTCTGGCCGCGGTTCGCGGCCGTGACGAACGCGCGGTCGCGGTTCGGTCCGGCGAAGACGACGTCGCGCGGCTCGTCGCCCACCAGCAGCGTGCGCAATACGCGCGGCGTACCGTCGAGCCGCACGACGCTGACGGAATCGGACAGGTGGTTGACGACCCAGACCTCGTTCGCGCTGCGTTCGGCGACCGCCACCGGCTCGAGGCCGACGCTGACCGCGCTGACGAGGCGCAGGCCGTCGCTCTCGACCGCGTAGACCTCGAGGCAGTTCGCCGGGGCGTTGGCGAGGTAGAGGCGCTGGCCATCGGCAGACAGCGCCAGCGGCCGCACCGGCCCGCTCTCGAACACCGTGACGCTGCCCGGCGCCGCGTCGGCGGTCACCGTATCGGTGCCGGCACCGCACTGCAGCACGGGCCGCTGCAGCACCGTGCCGAGGCCCGCTTCGATCTGCGACTGCGCCGTGGGCGGCGGCGTCGAGGACACCGGCGGCGACGCGGCGACGCCGGAGGACGATCCGCCGCCACCGCCGCCGCAGGCCGACGCCAGCAGCGCAATCGCGAGCACCACGCTGCGCGAACAGATTCCGCCCACGTTCCCCTCCCGGCGGGCTGCGGCGCGATGCGCCCCGCCCGGCACCAGCA
>JBIIDW010000038.1:0-9425 GCA_044238215.1 Steroidobacteraceae bacterium | reverse complement strand
CTCGTCCGCGAACAGGTGCCCGACCTCGAGCGGACCCTGCAGGGACTGGCGACCCTCGGCCTGATCGCGCCCAACGACCTGGACGACGTGCGCCGCACCATCCGCTCGCGGCGCCCGTTCGACAGCGTGCCGATCCGGCTTCGCCTCACGGAGGAGGAGATCGCGCGCTTCGCGGTTCGCCGCTTCGAGTTCCCCGGGGTCGACATCCGCACGCGCCTGGCCCGCTTCTATCCGCAGGGCGAGCTCGCGGTGCACGCGCTCGGCCACGTCGGCGCGCTGTCCGAGGCCGACCTCGCGAAGATCGATCGCGCGGCCTACGCCGGCACGTCCACCATCGGCAAGCTCGGCATCGAGGCGGCTTACGAGCCGCAGCTGCACGGCCGCAACGGCACGCGCGAAATCCTCGTCAACGCGCGCGGCCGCTCGGTCGAGCGCGCCGGGGCCATGCGCGCGCGCCTCGAGAACGTCCCGGCCAAGCCCGGCACCGACCTCATCCTGTCGCTCGACTTCGAGGTCCAGAAGGTCGCCGAGGAGGCGATCTGGGACCAGCGCGCCGCCGTAGTCGCGATCGACCCGAGGAATGGCGACGTCCTCGTGCTCGCGAGCCGCCCCGGGTTCGACCCCAACCTGTTCGCCAAGGGACTGACCCGGCAGGAATTCCGCACGCTGAACGAGGACCCCGACCGTCCGCTGTTCAACCGCGCGCTGCGCGGCACCTATCCGCCGGGTTCGACCATCAAGCCCGTCGTCGCACTGGCCGGCCTGGCATTCGGCGTGACGACGCCCACGGACGCGCGCTTCTGCCCGGGCGCCTTCAGCCTCCCGGGCAGCAGCCACCGCTTCCGTGACTGGAAGCCACGCGGGCACTGCAGCGTCGCGATGGTCGAGGCGATCGCCCAGTCCTGCGACGTCTACTTCTACGCGCTGTCGGACCAGATCGGACCGACCAGGCTGTCCGGCTTCCTGAAAGGATTCGGGCTCGGCGCTCCCACCGGCATCGACATCGGCGGCGAGAAGGCCGGCATCGTGCCCTCCCCGGAGTGGAAGCGTAAGGCGTTCAAGAGCCGCGCCAACCAGGTGTGGTTCCCAGGCGAAACCGTCATCTTCGGCATCGGCCAGGGATTCATGACCTCCACGCCCCTGCAACTGGCGCACATGACCGCGATCGTCGGCGCGCGCGGCGCGAACTTCCGTCCGCGGCTCGTGACGGCGACGCGCGACCCCGTCAGCGGGCGGCGCAGCGACATCCCGCCCGTGCCGCTGGAGAAGGTCGCCTCGGCATCGCCTGATCACTGGCAGCTCGCCGTCGACGGGATGCTCGCGGTGATGAATGGCGGCACGGCGAGCCGCAGCGCCGCCGGAGCGGAGTACTCGATCGCGGGCAAGACCGGCACCGCGCAGGTATTCACGGTCGCGCAGAACGCGAAATACGACGAGAATGCGATCGACGAGCGGCTGCGCGACCACGCCTGGTTCGTAGCCTTCGCGCCGGCCGATGAGCCGCGGATCGCGGTGGCCGTGCTGGTGGAGAACGGACGCAGCGGCAGCGGCACGGCAGCGCCGATCGCACGCAAGATCATGGACGCCTACCTGCTGCGCAAGTTCCCGGAGCCCGCCACCGCGACCGAAGCGGTGGCGGCACCCGCCCCCGGAGACGAGGAATGATCTACGAGGAAGTCGAGAGTTCGACGCGACGCACGATCTCGCAGACCACGCGCGTCCTCGGCACCCTCAGGCTCGACGGGCCACTGGTCCTCGGGCTCGCGCTGCTGGCGGTCTACTCCCAGGTGGTGCTCTACAGCGCCTCGGGCCAGGACTGGGAAAAGGTCGCCCGGGGAACGGTGCGCCTGGCGATCGGCGCGGTGGCGATGCTTGCGCTGGCCCAGGTCAAGCCCGGGTTCCTGCGGCGCATCACGCCCTTCCTTTACGCGATCGGCGTGGTGCTGCTCGTCATAGTCGACGCGATCGGCTACGTCGGCAAGGGCGCGCAGCGCTGGCTGGACCTCGGGTTCATTCGCTTCCAGCCGTCGGAGATCATGAAGCTCGCCGTGCCCATGATGTGCGCGTGGTATCTCAGGGACCGGCCCCTGCCTCCCAACCTGCACACGCTCGGCGTCGTGTCGGCGATCATCTTCGTGCCAACCGCGCTGACCATCGTGCAGCCCGACCTCGGCACCGGCCTGCTGATCCTGATGGCCGGTGCGCTGGTGGTACTGCTCGGCGGCCTTTCCGTGCGAATCATCCTCGGCCTGGCCGGCGCGGGGGTGCTGGCAGCATGGGCGGGGTGGTACTTCCTGCACGACTATCAGCGCCAGCGCGTGCTGACCTTCCTCGACCCGCAGGCCGATCCGCTCGGCGCGGGCTACCACATCATCCAGTCGACGATCGCGATCGGCTCCGGAGGGCTCTTCGGCAAGGGCTACCTCAACGGCAGCCAGGGGCAGCTCGAGTTCCTGCCCGAACGCTCCACCGATTTCGTCTATGCGGTGATCGGCGAGGAACTGGGCCTGCTGGGCGCGGCGGTGCTGCTGGTGCTCTACCTGTTCGTCGTGCTGCGCGCGCTGTTCCTCGCGTCGCAGATGCTCGACACGTTCGCGCGACTGCTGTCCGGCAGCCTCGCGATCATCTTCTTCGTCTATGTTTTCATCAACGCGGGCATGGTCAGCGGCATCCTGCCGGTCGTCGGCGTCCCGCTGCCGCTCGTCAGCTACGGGGGCACCTCGACGGTGACCCTGCTGGCGGGCTTCGGTATCCTGATGTCCCTGTATTCGCACCGGAAGTTCGCCGCCTCATGACGAACCCGCGCCGCGTGCGCCGGCTGCTCGCGGCACTGCTGCCGTTCGCGCTCGTCGCCGCCTCACCCTCGTCCGTTCCAGCGCCGCCGGCCAGCGAGCCCGGCGCATACGATCTTGGCCGCCCTGAGATCCAGCAGTTCGTCGCCGAAGTCTCGGCGCGCCACGGCCTGGCAGCGGACGACGTCGCCGGTCTGCTCGCGGCCGGGCGCTTCCAGCCGCGCATCATCGAGGCGATGACGCGGCCCGCGGAGCGCGTCTCGCCGTGGTTCGAGTACCGCGCGCGCTTCGTCACACAGCGCCGCATCGACGAGGGCGTCGCGTTTCTCGACGCGCACCGGTCGCGCCTGGAGGCCGCGGAGCAGGCAACGGGCGTCGACCCCTGCTACATCGTCGCGATCATCGGCGTCGAGACCTTCTACGGCCGCAACACCGGATCGTGGCGCGTGCTGGATGCGTTGATGACGCTGGGCTTCGACTACCCGCCGCGCGCCACCTTCTTCCGCGGCGAGCTCGAGCAGTTCCTCCTGCTCGTACGCGAGGAGCGCATCGATCCGCGCGCCGCGCTCGGCTCTTACGCGGGCGCGATGGGCGCGCCGCAGTTCATACCGTCGAGCTACCGGCGGTTCGCTGTCGACGGCGGCGGCGATGGCCGGCGCGATCTCTTTCTGGACTGGGACGACGTCATCGCCAGCGTGGCGAATTACTTCGCCGAGCACGGCTGGCAACGGAACGGCGCCGTGCTGGCCGAGGCCGACGCGGACCCCGCGCTGATGGCGACCCTGGACCCTCGCAACCTCGAGCTCAACGCCACCGCGGCGTCGCTACGGGCCGCCGGAGTCCGCTTCTCGGCGCCGGTGCCCGATGACGCGCCTGCGATACTGCTCCCCGCGGAACTCGCCGACCGGCCAGCGGTGCGGGTGGGCTTCGGCAATTTCCGCGTCATCACCCGCTACAACCGCAGCATCCGCTACGCAATGGCGGTTCACGACCTCGCCGAAGCCATCCGCGAGCGCGCTGCGGAGCAGGCGGCCGCCGCCCGCGTCGAGGGGATCGCGACGACCGTGGGCGTGCCTTGAGAAGGCTGGCTCCGCTGCTCGCCGCGGCGCTGATCGCCGGCTGCAGCACGCTGTCTACTGAATTGCCCGATTTTCCGGAGCGCACGGCGACCGGCGGCGGCCCGTCCACGCCCCCGGCACCGCCGGTGCCGCCACCACCGCGGGACCTGGCCGGGATCCCCGACGCCGTCCCGCGACCGGAGCCCCGTAGCCGATACGGCAATCCCGCCTCCTACGAGGTCTTCGGCCGTCGCTACACGCTGCTGCCCACGGCGGCGGGGCACGTGGAGCGCGGCTCCGCGTCGTGGTACGGGCCCGGGTTCCACGCCGAACGTACGTCCAGCGGCGAACCCTACGACATGTACGCCATGACGGCTGCCCACAAGACCCTGCCGATCCCGGCTTACGCGCGCGTCACCAACCTGCGCAACGGCCGGTCCGTCGTGGTGCGCATCAACGACCGCGGTCCCTTCGTGGGCGACCGGATCATCGACCTCTCCTACACCGCCGCCTGGAAGCTCGACATGCTTCGCGAAGGCACGGCGCCGGTCGAGGTCCGGGTGATCGAGCCGGCCTCGACGCTGCCGCTCCCGGCACCGGCTGTCGCATTCGATCTGCCGGGACCCGCCGAGCCGCCCATCGTCTCGCGCTGGCTGCAGGCCGGCTCGTTCGCCACCGCAGCCAACGCCGAATCGCTGGTCGCGCGCCTTGCCGCCGCGGGCATACGCAACGCGGTCGTCCGTGAGGGCGCTGCCAGCGGTCGCGCGGTATTCCGTGTCCGCGTCGGCCCCATTGCCGGGGCGCTCGAGCTCGACGACATGGTCGAGCGGCTGCGACTCGCCGGCGTCCCCGACGCGCGGCTCGCCCACGACTGACGGAACCGCGTAACGCCCCGTTCCAGCCGCTACAATCCGCCGCTCTTACGTTTCCCGGAGACCGCCCACGATGCGCCGAATCCGCAAGGTCGCCGCCGCACTTCCCGCCCTGTTGGTCGCCCTCTTCCCGGCGCTCGCCGCAGCCGTGGCACCGCCGCTGCCCTCGCCGCCCGCCGTGGACGCGCGCAGCTACATCCTCGTCGATCATGCATCCGGCCAGATGCTTGCGGGACTGAACCCGGACCAGCGCGTCGAACCGGCGAGCATCACCAAGCTCATGACCGCCTACGTGGTGTTCCGCGCGATCGCCGATCGCCGCCTCGCGCTCACCGACACGGCGACGATCAGCGAACGCGCATGGCGCTCCGAGGGATCGCGGTCGTTCGTGCAACTTGGCGCACAGGTGCCCGTGGAGGTCCTGCTCAAGGGGATGATCGTCCAGTCCGGCAACGACGCGACCGTCGCGCTCGCCGAGAAGGTCGGCGGCACAGAGGACGGCTTCGCGCAGATGATGAACGCCTATGCGAAGCAGCTCGGCATGAAGGGCTCGAGCTTCGCCAACAGCACCGGCCTGCCCGACCCCGGCCTCTACACCACACCGCGCGACGTCGCCACGCTGTCCCGCGCGCTGATCCGCGAGTTCCCCCAGTACTACGCGTGGTACTCGCTGCGCGATTTCGAGTGGAACGGCATCCGCCAGCAGAACCGCAACGGCCTGCTGGGCCGCGACCCAAGCGTCGACGGCATCAAGACCGGGCACACCGAGAGCGCAGGCTACTGCCTCGCGACTTCCGCGCAACGGCAGGGCACGCGACTCGTGAGCGCGGTGTTCGGCTCGAAGTCGATGCGCGCGCGCGAGGACGCCAGCGCAGCGCTGCTCAATTACGGCTTCACCTTCTTCGAGGCGGCTGCCTTCAAGAAGCGCGGCGAGACCGTGCTCACCGCACGCGTCTACAAGGGCGCCGACGAACTCGTGCCGGCGGTGCCGGCGCGCGACGTCGTCGCCACCGTGCGCCGCGGTACGGCGCAGGCGCTGACGACCCGCGCAACGCTGCGCGACGAGGCGCTCGTCGCCCCGGTACCTGCGGGCAAGGTCCTGGGCGAGTACCTGGTGCTCGACGGCACCCGGGTCGTGGCCCGGGTGCCGCTGGTCGCGGGCAAGCCGGTCGCCGAGGGCGGCCTCTGGCGCCGCCTCAGCGACACCGTGGCCCTCTGGTTCCGCTGAACGCCACGCCATGGCCGAGCCGCTGCCGGTCTGCCACCTGAACGGCGCCTGGCCCGAACTGCGGGACGCGCGCATTTCGCCACTGGACCGCGGCTTCCTGTACGCCGACGCCGTCTACGAGGTGATTCCGGTCTTCGCCGGCCGGCCGTTCCGGTTCGCCGAGCACTTCGATCGGCTCGATGCGAGCCTGGCGGCGATCAGGATGCGCAGCCCCCACGACCGCAACGCATGGCGCGGGCTGCTGCGCGAACTGATAGAGCGCAACGGCGGCGGCGACCAGTACGTCTACCTGCAGGTCTCGCGCGGTGCCGAGTACGGGCGCAACCATGCGCCGCTGCCGGACGTCACCCCGACGGTCTTCGCGTTCTGCGCACCGCTGCCGCGCGCGTCGGCGGAGCAGCGCGAACGCGGGCTTGCCTGCGTCACCGCCGAGGACACGCGCTGGGCGCGCTGCGACATCAAGTCGGTGGCGCTGCTCGCCAACGTGCTGCTGCGCCAGCAGGCCGTGGACGCGGGCGCGCAGGAAACGATCCTGCTGCGCGACGGGCTGCTCACCGAGGCGAGTTCGTCGGCCGTCCACGCCGTCATCGGCGGAACACTGCTCACCCCGCCGCGGTCGGCCCGGATCCTTCCCGGCACCACCCGCACGGTCGTCGAGGAACTCGCCGACCGATGCGGCATCCCGCGGATCGACCGCGGTGTCACGGAGTCCGAATTGCGGGGCGCGTCGGAAATCCTGATCAGCGCGGCCACGCGCGCCGTGTCGTCGGTCACCCGCCTCGACGGTGCACCGGTCGGCGACGGCAGGCCGGGACCGGTCTGGCGTCGGCTCGACGCGGCGTTCGACGCGCTCGTCCGCGAACTCGCCGGACAGGAGTGGTGAGCGTGCCGGGCGATGAGGCGCTGCTGACGTTCCCTACCGACTACCCCATCAAGGTGGTCGGGCGCGCGTCAGCAGGGCTGCGTGCGCGGGTCGACGACATCGTGGCCCGTCACGCAGGGCCGATGGACGCCGATCGGGTCTCGGCGCGCGCGAGCGCTGCGGGCAACTACGTCTCGATCACCTACGTCATCGTGGCGACCAGCCGCGAGCAGATCGTCGCTCTCGTCGGCGAACTTGCGGGCGCCGACGACGTGGTGATGGTGATCTGAGGGCGCCCTCAGCGCCCGATCAGCGACAGGAACTCGCGCCGGGTGTCGGCGTTCGTCTTGATCGAGCCGCGCAGCGCGGAGGTGACGGTGGCGGTGCCGGTGTGGCGCACGCCACGGGACTCCATGCACATGTGCCGGCACTCGATCACCACGGCGACCCCCAGCGGCTGCAGGTGGGTGTGCAGCGCGTCGGCGATCTGGTTCGTCAGGCGTTCCTGGACCTGCAGCCGGCGGCTGTAGACCTCGACGAGCCGGGAAATCTTCGACAGGCCGAGGATGCGGTGGGCCGGTACGTAGCCCACGTAGGCCTTGCCGAAGAACGGCGCGAGGTGGTGCTCGCAGAGCGAGTAGACCGGAATGTCGCGCACGATGACCATCTCGTCGACGCTCTGCGCGCCGTCCTCGAAGACCTTGAGAACGTCCTCGGGCTTCTCGCGATAGCCTCGCGTGTATTCCGACCAGGCCTTGAGGAAGCGCTCGGGCGTCTCCCGCAGGCCCTCGCGATCCGGATCCTCGCCGATGAAAGAAAGCAGCCGGCGAACGGCTTCGAGGTCTTCAGGGTTGGACATGTCCGTGCTCCTTAAGGGCCGCAACCAGCAGCGGGGCGAACTGCCCGGCTACGGTTTCGACCGACGACGCCACCCCCCAGTGCGACAGCTGCGTCATGGACAGCCCTTCGTAGCCGCAGGGGTTGATCCCGCGGAACGGCCCGAGGTCCATGTCGACGTTGAGCGCGAGCCCATGATAGCTGGAACCGCGGCGCACGCGGATCCCGATGCTGGCAAGCTTCGCGCCTTCGACGTAGACGCCCGGTGCCCCTGGCCGCACAGCGGCTGGAATGCCGAGGCTCGCGGCGTAGCGGATCACCGAGTTCTCCAGCGCCGTGACGAGATCCCGGACGCCGAGCCCCGCGCGCCGGAGATCGATCAGCGGGTAGGCGACGAGTTGCCCCGGGCCGTGATAGGTGACCTGGCCCCCGCGGTCGATGCGGACCACCGGAATCGTACTGGCGCCCAGCACGTGCCGCGGATCCGCGTTCATGCCGAGCGTATAGACCGGGGGATGCTCGAGCAGCCACAGCTCGTCGGGCGTCTCCGCGCCCCGCCCGTCCGTGAGGGCCTGCATCGCCCGCCAAGTGGGCTCGTAGTCGACCCGGCCCAGCCAGCGAACGCGGATCGGTGCCGCGATCACCCAGCTCCTTCCGGTCTGGCCGATCCGGCGAGGCGCTGGTTGTCCAGGCCGGCGTTGTTGCCCGCAAGCGCCTGCTCCGCGCGATAGCTCGAGCGGACGAGGGGACCCGACACGCACTCGCGGAAGCCGCGCTCGAGCGCCCAGGCCCGATAGCGGTCGAACTGCTCCGGCGTGACGTAGCGCTCCACCGGCAGGTGGTTGACGGTCGGGCGAAGGTACTGACCAAGGGTCAGCAGGTCGACCTCGCGCGCGCGCATGTCGTCCATTGCCTCGGCGATCTCGTCATCGGTTTCGCCGAGGCCGAGCATCAGGCTGGTCTTCGTGAGCACGTCGGAGCGGTGGCGCTTGGCGTGCGCCAGCACCGCGAGCGTCTGCTCGTAGCCCGCGCGCGGGTCGCGCACGGGATGCGTCAGCCGCCGCACCGTCTCGACGTTCTGCGCGAAGACGTCTAGGCCCGAGTCGACGACGGTCTCCACGTCGCGCAGCACGCCCTGGAAGTCCGGCGTCAGCGCCTCGACCGCGGTGTCGGGACAGCGCAGCTTGATCGCGCGCACTGCGGCGGCAAAGTGCCCTGCGCCACCGTCGGCAAGATCGTCGCGGTTGACGGAGGTGAGCACCACGTAGCGAAGCCCCATGAGTTCCACGGTGCGCGCGGTGTTCTCCGGCTCCTCGGGATCGAGCCAGCCCCGGGGATTTCCGGTGTCGACCGCACAGAACCGGCAGGTCCGAGTGCAGACCTCGCCCATCAGCATGATCGTCGCGGTGCCGGCGTTCCAGCACTCACCGATGTTGGGGCACCTCGCTTCCTCGCAGACCGTGGCGAGCCGGTGCTCGCGCACCGTGCGGCGTACGTTCTCGTAGCCCGCGCCGATCGCCAGCGGCGCCTTGAGCCAGCGCGGCTTGCCACCCGGCACCCGGGCGGGGGCCTGGGCGGCGGCCTTGATGCCGTCGCGGATCGCGGCGAAGCCCTGGGCGGTCCGGTACTTTTCGCCGCTGCGCGGCGCGCCCGTTGCGGGCTCCGGAACGACCGGTATGTCCTTGAGACTGCTCACGGCGGAAATATTACGCGCTGCGACCGGGAGCCGCTCAGCCGATTGCGCCTGCGCCAAGGCGCTCGTCGACCTCCCGCAGG
>JBIIDW010000532.1:0-2598 GCA_044238215.1 Steroidobacteraceae bacterium | reverse complement strand
CCCGCCCGGATCACCTGGGCCGGCCTGTCGGTCCTGCTGCTGGGTCTCGGCGGTGCCGTGGCCTCGAGGCTGCTCGACCGTGTCGGCGTCGACGGCTTCGAGGCTTCGATGCTGTTGCTGGGGGCCTCGGTGCTGCTGATGATCCTCGGCATCGTGCTGACCCTGTCGGGCCTGCTGGCGTCGCTCGTCCGGCGTGCGCCCGCGCCCCGGGGCGAGGCCGTGGCGGGCGTAGGCCTCGCCGCGGCGGCGCTCGCCTGGCTCGGCGGCTGGGCGCTGCCCGGGCTGGGTGCCGCGCCCATCCACGAGGTCAGCACCGACCTGTCGGCGCCTCCGGCATTCGTCGCCGTCAAGGCGATCCGCGAGGCCCTGCCCGGCGTGAACCCGGCGGACTACGTGGCCGAGTTGTGGGTGCGTGACGATCGGGTCGACGTGCCCGAGGCACAACGCCGGGCCTATCCCGACATCCAGCCGTTGGTGCTCGCAGGGGTGTCTCCGCAGCAGGCTTACGCCAGGGTCGAGGCCGCGGCCCGCAAGCTCGGCTGGGAGATCGTCGCCGCGGTCCCGACCGAGGGGCGCCTCGAGGCGACGGGCACGACCCGTTTCCTCGGGCTGCAGCACGACATCGTCGTGCGCCTGCGGGTCGAAGGCGGCGCCACGCGCATCGATGCCCGCTCGAAGTCGCGCCAGGGCGTGATCGACGCCGGGCTGAACGCCCGGCGCATCCGCGAGTTCCTGCAGCTGCTCGAGGCGCTGTGATGGCGGTCGAGTCGGCGCCATCGCGCGGGTTTGCGAGTTTCCGCGAGTTCTACCCGTTCTACCTGGCCGAGCACGCCCACCGCACCTCGCGGCGGCTGCACGTCGTGGGCACCACCGCGGCGCTGGCGCAGTGCGTCGCGGCCGCGCTGCTGGGCAACGGCTGGCTGGTCCTCTCCGGGGTCGTCACCGGCTACGCGCTCGCGTGGATCGGCCACTTCGTGTTCGAGCGCAACCGGCCCGCCACCTTCCGCCACCCGCTCTACAGCCTGCGCGGCGACTTCACCATGGCGCGCGACGTGCTCGCGGGCCGCATCCCCTGGTAGCACGATGCCTGCCTCCCGCATCGATCGCGCCTTCGAGCGGCGGCTGGCCGCACTGGTCAACGCGGGCGCGCCCGGCCTGGTGCAGGGCGGTCGCCGCGGCGTCGAGAAGGAGTCGCTGCGCGTCACGCCCGAGGGCCGCATCGCCAGCACCATGCACCCCGAGGCGCTCGGCTCCGCGCTGACCGGCGAGCACGTCACCACCGACTACTCGGAAGCCCTGATCGAGCTGGTCACGCCGACCTTCCGCACCAACTGGGAGCTGCTGCAGTACCTCTGCGACCTGCACCAGTTCGTCTACCGCCACGTCGGCGACGAACTGCTGTGGGCGACCAGCATGCCCTGCGTCATCGAGGGTGACGCCAGCATCCCGATCGCCCAGTTCGGCCCGTCGAACCCCGGGCGCCTGAAGACCATCTACCGCGAGGGCCTGGGCGTGCGCTACGGCCGCGTCATGCAGGCGATCTCCGGGGTGCACTTCAACTACTCCTTTCCCGAACGTCTGTGGGAGGCCTGGGCCGCGATCCGCGAGTCGCGCGACGCGGGCCGCGACTTCGTCTCCGCCAGCTACTTCGACCTGCTGCGCAACTACCGGCGCTACGGCTGGATCGTGCTGTACCTGTTCGGCGTGTCGCCGGCGGTGTGCAAGTCGTTCCTGCGCGCGCGCGGTGCGGAGCTGCCCGAGTTCGGGCGCGGCACGGCCTGGGAGCCGCACGCCACCTCGCTGCGCATGAGCGACCTGGGTTACCGCAACCGCAGCCAGTCCGGTGTCGAGGTCTCGGTCAACAGCCTCGACGAGTACGTCCGCGACCTGACCCGGGCGATGAGCACGCCGCATCCGGAATACGAGCGCATCGGCGTGAAGGTCGACGGACAGTACCGGCAGCTCAACGCCAATCTGCTGCAGATCGAGAACGAGTACTACAGCTTCATCCGCCCGAAGCGCGTGGCGCGCTCGGGTGAGCGGCCGACCCAGGCGCTGCGCCGCGCGGGAGTGGAGTACGTCGAGGTCCGCGCACTCGACGTCAGCGCCTTCGATCCGGTCGGCGTCAACCAGAACAAGATGCGGTTCATCGAGGCCTTCCTGCTGCTGTGCCTCACGCGCGAGAGCCCGCTGATCGACTCGCGCGAGCAGGGTGAACTCGACGGCAACCACCTGACCGTGGCACGTCGCGGGCGCGAGCCCGGGCTGCAGTTGCTGCGCGACGGCCGTCCGTTCCCGATGCGCGACTGGGCGCGCGAGCTGCTCGACCAGATGCAGGGCCTCTGCGAACTGCTGGATCACGGCGACCCGGCCCGGCCTTATGCAGCCGCGCTCGCGGTGCAGGCCGCCAAGTTCGACGACGTGGCGCTGACGCCCTCCGCGCGCCTGGTGGCGGAACTGCGCGAGACCGGTGAGTCGTTCTTCGACCTCGCACTGCGGATGTCGCGCCAGCACAAGGCGTATTTCCTCGACCTGCATGCGCCGAACCCCGCCCGACTCGACGAATTCGCGGCCGAGGCCCGCGAGTCGCTCGAACAG
>JBIIDW010000037.1:0-9471 GCA_044238215.1 Steroidobacteraceae bacterium | reverse complement strand
GGGCGCCATTTGCGCGCGAGCGCGGTGTAGGTCATGAGCGGCCCCCGGGCCTGAGGGAGGCGGCCCGCACCAGCTGGACTCCGGCACCCGACATCACCGGTACCGTTGCTCCCTTCCGGGCCTGGCGGGATTGGCGGCTGGTCGTCGCGGAGGAACCGGTGCGGGACGCCACAGAAAACTGGCGGAGAGGGTGGGATTCGAACCCACGAACACCTTGCGATGTTACTTGACTTCCAATCAAGCGCCTTCGACCACTCGGCCACCTCTCCGATTCAATCACTGCCGGGTCGAGCGGCAATGATATCAGGCCGCCGGCCGGGTTTCCTTCGGCGCGGAGTAGCGCGGCGGCGCATCGAGGCAGGGCTCGTCCGCCGCGCGCTTGCGCTCGGGCTCGTTCAGCGCAGGAACGCGCAGCGCGTTCCGGGAATCCGGGCCCTGCAGGCCGGCCGGGATCTGCAGCGGCGGGTTGTCGACGACCTGGGCGTAGTCCTCGGGGCGCACGCAGCGCCCCTCGAACAGCTTGAACGAACCGCAGCCGCTCAGCGTGGCCATGGCGAGCATCAGCAGCGGCAGCAGGCGGCGGGAAGTCATGGTTGTCCTCGTCTCGATCAGCCGGCAGGTGCACGCGTGGCGACCAGCCCGGCGGATGCCATGGCGTCGCGCAGGCGCGCGTGGAAACGGGCCGACAGCGGCGTCAGCGGGAGCCTCAGTTCGGGGCCGATGAGGCCCATCTCGGCGAGCACGAACTTGACCGGGATCGGGTTGGCCTCGACGAACAGCGCCTCGTGCAGTGCCGCGAGCGGCGCATCGAGCCGCGCCGCGGCGCCCGCGTCGCCGGCCAGCGCTGCTGCCATCACGTCGGCGACGGCCCGGGGCGCGACGTTGGCGGTCACGGAAACCACTCCGCGCGCTCCCGCCAGCACCGACTCCCGGGCCGTTGCGTCGTCGCCCGACAGCACGTCGAAGCGTGGCCCGCAGAGCCCCACCAGTTCGCGTACGCGCGCCGGGTCGGCGACGGCTTCCTTGAGTCCGACGATACCCGGCACCGCCGCCAGCCGGGCGACCGTCGGCGGCAGCAGGTCGACGGCCGTACGGCCGGGCACGTTGTAGAGCATCACGGGCACCCGCGACGCCGCAGCCACGGCCGAGAAGTGCAGGAACAGGCCTTCCTGCGTCGGCTTGTTGTACGCCGGGGTCACGACGAGCAGCGCGTCGATGGCGAGCTCGCCGAGCCAGCGGGCGCGCTCGACCGTGGCCGAGGTGCTGCTGAGCCCCGCGCCGGCGGTGACGACGAGCCGACCCCGCGCCTGCTGGAGGGTCCGGACCAGCAGTTCCCGCAGTTCGGCGTCCGTCAGGGTGGGCGACTCGCCGGTCGTACCGCCCACGACGACGCCGGCGGTGCCGCCCTGGACGTGGAATTCGATGAGGCGGGACCAGGCGTCGAGGTCCAGCGCGCCGTCGGGACGCATCGGCGTGACGAGAGCCACATGGCTTCCGGAGAACATCGAACCACCGGGTGAACGCGCGGGACCGGCGATGTTAAGCGGCGTCGCGCCGGGGGCGCAACAGCGCCGGCGGCCGGTCGCGCCGGCGCCCCGCAGCCGGTAGACTTCCTTCCTCGCAGCCAGGCCCGCCCCGCATGAAACAGCACATTGCCGTCTCGGCGATCGGCACCGATCGCACGGGACTCGTCCACGAACTCACCAAGGTCATCAGCGATTGCGGCGGCAACATCAGCGAGAGCCGCATGGCCAGCCTGGGCTCGGAGTTCGCCATGGTGCTGCTGGTGGCGGGCAACTGGCACTCGCTCGCCAAGCTGGAGACCGAGCTGAAGAAGCTCGGCGACGCGGCAGGCCTGACCATCAACCTGCGCCGCACCGAGCCGCGCGCGCCCCGCACGGACCAGCTGCCCTACTCCATCGACGCGGTCTGCCTCGACCAGAGCGGCGTCGTGTCGGCGATCGCCGGGTTCTGCTCCAGCCGCGGCATCGACATCGCCGAGGTCGCGACCCGCAGCTACCCGGCCGCGCACACTGGCGCGCAGATGTTCTCGGTGCAGATGGTGGTCAACGTGCCGAGCCGGCTGCACCTCGCCCACCTGCGCGAGGAATTCATGGAATTCTGCGACTCCATGAACCTCGACGCGATTCTCGAGCCCGTGAAGTCCTGACCCGCCCGGCGCCGGCCGGGCGGACGATCCTTGGAGGCCCCCGATGAGCAAGCTCGCCCCAGGCAAGAAAGTCCCGGCCTTTTCCGCCACCACGACGGACGGCGGCAAGTGGTCGCTGGCGGACGCGAAGGGTCGCAAGGTCGTCCTGTTCTTCTACCCCAAGGACATGACCTCCGGCTGCACCCTCGAAGCCCAGCAGTTCCGTGACCTGCACGGTGCGTTCCGCAAGGCCGGTGCGGTGGTGCTCGGCGTGTCGCGCGACTCCTGCGCGTCGCACGCGAAGTTCCGCGCGAAGGAAGCCCTCGATTTCGAGCTGCTGTCCGACGCCGACGAAGCGCTTTGCAAACTGTTCGACGTGATCCGCGAGAAGAACATGTACGGCAGGAAGGTGTTCGGCATCGAGCGCAGCACCTTCCTGGTCGGCGCCGACGGCGTGCTGGCGCGCGAGTGGCGCAAGGTCAAGGCCGACGGCCACGCCGCGGAGGTGCTCGAGGCGGTGAAGGCGCTTTGAGGAAGCGCCGCGCATCGCGCAGCCGCCGGCTGTTCGTGCTCGACACGAACGTGCTGATGCACGACCCGGCGTCGATCTTCCGCTTCGAGGAGCACGACATCTACCTGCCGATGATCGTGCTCGAGGAACTCGACGCCAACAAGACGGGCCTGTCCGAATCGGCCCGCAACGCCCGCCAGGTCAGCCGCTTCCTCGACGAACTGATGCGCGACGCGACCAAGGACCGGATCGACGCCGGCCTGCCGCTTCCGGCTCCGGCGGCGACCCGCGGCAAGGCGCCGTCCAGCGGCCGTCTGTTCTTCCAGACCCGGCACCTCGCCTCGGCGCTGCCAGACTACCTGCCGGGCCACGGCGCCGACAACGCCATCCTGTCGCAGACGCTCGCGCTGCAGGCACTGCACCCCGAATCGCGCGTGGTGCTGGTCTCCAAGGACATCAACCTGCGGATCAAGGCCGCGGTCGTCGGGGTGCATGCCGAGGACTACCTCAGCGACCGCACCATCGAGGACGCCGACGTTCTCTATCGCGGCCACGAGGTGCTGCCGGCGGACTTCTGGGAGGGACAGGCCGCGGGCATGCGCTCCTGGCGCGAGGGCGCCCGTACGTACTATGAGGTTTCGGGCAGCGCCGTCGCCGGCTGGCAGCCCAACCAGTTCGTCTACGAGGAGCGGGCTGGCGGCATCGAGGCGCGGGTACGCAAGGCCTCCGGCGGCACCGCCACGCTCGAGCTCGTCCAGGACTACCGCGGCGAGCGGCACGGGGTCTGGGGCGTCACGGCGCGCAACCGTGAGCAGAATTTCGCGCTGAACCTGCTGATGGACCCGGACGTCGATTTCGTCTCGATCCTCGGCCCGGCGGGCACCGGGAAGACGCTGCTGACGCTGGCCGCCGGCCTGGTGCAGACGCTCGAGCACAATCGCTACGCCGAGATCATCATGACCCGGGTGACCATCCCGCTCGGCGAGGACATCGGTTTCCTGCCCGGCACCGAAGAAGAAAAGATGGAGCCGTGGATGGGTGCACTGATGGACAACCTCGAGGTGCTGACCCAGGGCGCCGAGGGCGGCAGCTGGGGCCGCCAGGCGACCAACGACCTGGTGCGCAACCGCATCAGGATCCGCTCGATGAACTTCATGCGCGGGCGCACCTTCCTCAACCGCTTCGTGATCGTCGACGAGGCCCAGAACCTGACGCCGAAGCAGATGCGCGCGCTGGTCACGCGCGCCGGTCCGGGCACCAAGTTCGTCTGCCTCGGCAACATCGCGCAGATCGACAGCCCCTACCTCACCGCGACCACCTCCGGGCTCACCTACGTCGTCAGCCGCTTCCAGGGCTGGCCGCACGCGGGCCACGTGACGCTGGTCCGCGGCGAGCGCTCGCGGCTGGCCGACCACGCCTCCGAGCACCTGTGAACTCGGGCGCGGCCGGCAGGTCACACCGGTGATGCGCCGCCTCGCCACGCTGCTGCTGACCGCAATCGCGCTGCTCGCCGCCGGCGCGGCACCGGCCCAGTCGGGCGGGCCGAACGACCTGCCGGACATCGGCTCCGGCGGCGACCTCGCGCTGACGCTGGGCGACGAGTACCAGATCGGCCGGATGATCGTCCGCGGGCTGCGGGACCAGGGTCGGATACTCGAGGACCCGGAGGTCAACGACTACCTCCAGCAGCTCGGCTCGCGCATCGCCGCGCAGGCGCAGGACGGCGGGCAGCGCTTCACTTTCTTCCTGGTCAAGGACGCCTCCATCAACGCCTTCGCGCTGCCCGGCGGCTTCATCGGCATCAACCAGGGGCTGTTCACCGCGACCTCGAACGAAGCGCAGCTCGCCAGCGTGCTGGCGCATGAAGTGGCGCACGTCACCCAGCGGCACATCGCCCGCTCCATCCGCGCCCAGGGCCGGCAGAGCCTGGCCTCGGCCGCGGCGATCCTCGCCTCGATCCTGATCGGCGCGGCGACCGGCTCGGGCGACGCCGTCCAGGCGGGCATCGCGATCGCCCAGGGCACCGCGGTGCAGCAGCGCATCAACTTCACCCGGGCCAACGAGTACGAGGCGGACCGCATCGGCATCGGCTTTCTCGCCGCCGCCGGTTTCGATCCCCAGGCGATGCCGGACTTCTTCGCCACGCTCGGCCGCCGAGCCGGGCTGTCGGGCAGCGTCGACGTGCCGGAGTTCCTGCGCACGCACCCGGTGACGGCGAACCGCATCGCCGAATCGCGCGACCGCGCCGGCCAGCTGGCGGCGGTGATCCGCCCGGAGACGCCCTCCTACGCCTTCGTGCGTGAACGCGTCCGGGTCGTCGCCTCGCCGCCGGACAGCGATCTGCGCCCGTACTACGAGGCGCTGGCGGAGAGCCGCCCGCTCGGCCCGGCCCAGCGCTACGGCCAGGCGCTGGCCAGGCTCAGCGCCGGCGACACCGAGGCGGCGGCCGGCACCTTCATCGAGGTGGCCGCCGAGCGGCCTGGAGTGCCCATGCTGGATGCCGCGCTCGGCCAGGCGCTGTTCGCAGCCGGGCGGACCGACGACGCGCTGCGGGTGCTGGAGCGCGCGCTGGCCGTCGCGCCGCGCAATGTGCCGCTGACCGTCCGCTACGCCGAAGTGCTGCTGCGCGCCGGCCGGGCGCGCGAGGCCCACGCCACGCTCCTCGACCTGTTCAACAACGTGCCGCCGACGCCGGAGCAGATCCGCTTCACGGCCTACGCGGCAAGCAGCGCGGGTGACACCGGCGACGCCTACTACTACATGAGCGAGTACCACATCGGCAGCGGCGACCTGCCGCTGGCGATCCGCCAGCTCGAGCTCGCACTGGCGTCGCCCGACCTGACGCCCGTGCAGCGTGCACGTTTCGCAGCGCGCGAACGGGAACTGCGCGAGGCGCTGGCGCAGAGTGGCCGCCGCCGCGACCGGGACTCCGCTGATACAATGCTCCAATGATTTCCACCCGAATCGCCCGCGCCGCGGCCCTTGCCGGCGTCGCGCTGTTGTTCGCCGGCTGCGCGACGACCGCCCAGCGCACCGCCCACCCGCAGGACCCGCTCGAATCGCTGAACCGGGCCACGTATGCATTCAACGACGGGCTTGACCGGACGATCGTCCGGCCGGTCGCCCGAGGCTACAAGCGCGTGGTCCCGCGCTGGGCACAGACCGGCGTGCACAACTTCTTCACCAACGCGGCCTATCCGGTAACGCTGGCGAACAACCTGCTGCAGGGCAAGCTGCGCGCGGCCGCGTCGGACACCGGCCGGTTCCTGCTCAATTCCACCTTCGGCCTCGGCGGACTTCTCGATCCCGCGACGCTGTCGGGGCTGGATCGCAACGACGAGGATTTCGGCCAGACGCTGGGCAGCTGGGGAGTACCCGCCGGCCCCTACCTGATGTTGCCGGTACTCGGTCCCTACACCCTGCGCGACGGCCTCGGCAATCTCGCCGACGATTTCTTCGAGCCGCGCCACTACCTGGAGGACGACAGCACCCGCTGGGCCCTCTGGCTCGGCGACCGGTTCGACCGGCGCGTGGGTCTGCTGGAAGCGGATGCCCTGCTCGAACGCAGCGGCGATCCCTATGCGTTCGTTCGCAGCGCCTATCTCCAGCGTCGCGAGTACCTCGTCCGTGACGGCAACGTACCGGAGGAGCCGCCGCCCGAGGACCCGGAACTGGAAGACGAACCGGACGGGGGCGCGCAGCCCCGCGGGACGCGCTAGCGCACCACGCCGCTGGCGGGCTCGCCCTGCAGCAGGGCGTCGACTTCACTGATGCGCGCCAGCGCCAGCAGCGGGTCGGGCAAGCCGCGATAGCGAAGCTCGCGCCCCTCGCGAGCGACGCAGCCCAGCCAGTCGATCAGCACGGCCAGTCCGGCGCTGTCCGCCGCGACGATTCCCGAGCAGTCCATCTCGATCCGCGCCGCCGACTCGCGCGACAGCGCCGCAAGTCCGCGGGCATGGACCTCGGTGGCCGTGCCGAAAGTCAACGACCCCGCCACGGCGAACTCGGCCGGGCCACGCCGCTCCACGGAGGCGTCGGAGGATTGCGGGCTCACTTGCGGCTCTCGAGCCTCTGGATCACCGCGTCGAGCCCCTTCTGGTCGATCTCGGAACCGAAATCCTCGCGGAAACTCTTGACGTAGCTGATCCCCTCGATCGTCACGTCCCAGGCCTTCCAGCCGTGTTCACCCTTGCGCAGCGAGTAGTTGACCGGGATCTTCTCGCCGTTGCTCCGCTTGACCTCGGTACGCACCACCGCGGTCGTCGCGGCCGGATCGACGTTGCCCGGGAAGACGCGGATGCGGTCACCCGTGAACTCGACGAGCGCGTCGCCGTAGTTGTTCAGCAGCGAACGGTAGAACGCGTCGACGAACCGCTTGCGCTGGTCGGCGCTCGCGGTGCGCCAGTGCTTCGCCAGCACCAGGCGTGCGGCATAGTCGACGTCGAAGTACGGCAGCAGGATGCGGTCCACGAGCGCATACACCTTCGAAGGGTCCTTGCGGAACTCGGCGCGCCGCGCATCGAGCTCCTTCAGCATGGCGTTCGCAGCCGAATCGATCAGCTGCGTCGGACCGCTGGCGTCGACCACCGCCGCCGTGGGACCGGCCACGGTGGGCGTGGCGAGCGCGGACGGCGTGGCCAGGGCGGCACTGGCGACGAGGGCGAGCGCGGTCGCGCGCAGCGCGCGGACCGCAGGGCCGTTGCGGGGGGTCATTTCGTTTCCTCCGGGTTGCCGGACGCCGCCGGGGCGTCCTTGTCCTTGCTGGCGAAATTCGCGAAGAACTTGTTGACCAGCGATTCGAGAACGATCGCCGACTGCGTGAACTCGATCCGGCCGCCGTCGGCGAGGAAGGTGTCCGAGCCGCCGGGACCGATGCCGACGTACTTGCCGCCCAGCAGGCCCTGCGTCTGGATGCTGGCGTCGCTGTCTTCCGGGATCCGGTCGTAGCGGGGCTCGATCCGCAGCGTGACGACCGCGCGGAAGTCGCCGGGATCGAACTCGACGGACTCGACCCGGCCGATCCGGACCCCCGCCATGCTGACCGGAGATCCCGTCTTGAGGTCACCGACGTTGTCGAACTTCGCAATGACGCGGTAGCCCTGCGGCGAGCCCCACTGCATGCCGCTGCCGGGCAGCTGGGTGGTCAGGAAGAACAGCGCGGCGAAGCCCAGCAGGACGAACAGCCCGGTGCCGATCTCGAGCGCACGATTGGGTCGCATGGTTACTCCTAGTCGCCGAGGAACGCGGCGGTCAGCATGTAGTCGAGCAGCAGCGTGAGCACCGACGAGGTGACCACGGTCCGGGTGGTCGCAAGGCCCACGCCCTCCGCGGTCGGGGCCGCGTGGTAGCCCTCATAGACCGCGACGAGGCTGCAGGCCACGCCGAAGGCGACGCTCTTGATGATCCCCTCGAGCACGTCGTTGAGTTCCACCGAGGCCTGCATCTGCGACCAGAACGCCCCGGGGTCGACGCCCATCAGCTGCACGCCGATCAGCTGTGCGCCGAACAGGCCGACCACGTTGAAGACTGCCACGAGCAGCGGCATGGCGATCACGCCGCCGAGGAATCGCGGGGCCACCACGCGCCGCAGGGGATCGACCGCCATCATCGACATCGCGGTGAGCTGGTCGGTCGCCCGCATCAGCCCGATCTCGGAGGTCAGCGCGGTGCCCGCCCGGCCCGCGAACAGCAGCGCGGTCACCACCGGCCCGAGCTCCTTGAGCAGCCCCAGCGCAGCGGCCACCCCCAGCGCGTCCTCGGAGCCGAAGCGCTGCAGCAGGTCGAAGCCCTGCAGGCCGAGCACCATGCCCACGAACAGGCCGCAGAGCATGATGATGATCAGCGAGCGCGCGCCGGCGTTGTAGACCTGATGGACGACCAGTCGGGGACGGGCGAGCGCCGGGCCGGCCTGGGCCAGCAGCTGGCCGAAGAACACCGCCACCGCCCCGACGCGACGGATCGGTGCGAGCAGCGTGTCGGCCGACGCGCTCACGGCGCACCCCTGCCGAGCAGCTGCGGGAAGTAATCCGGCGCCGGATAGTGGAACGGCACGGGGCCGTCCGGGTGGCCCGCCATGAACTGACGCACGACGCCGAGGTCGCTGTCGCGAAGTTCCGCGGGGGTTCCGGAGGCCACCACCCTGCCCTCCGAGATCAGGTAGCTGCGATGCGCGATCTGCGCGAGTTCGTCGACGTCGTGTGACACGACGATGCTGGTGATGCCGAGCGTCTCGTTGAGCTGGCGGATCAGGCGCACGATCACGCCCATGGAAATGGGGTCGAGGCCGACGAAGGGCTCGTCGTACACGAGGACCTCGGGGTCCATGACGATCGCGCGGGCGAGCGCGACGCGACGCGCCATGCCGCCCGACAGTTCCGCCGGCATCAGGTCGGCGGCGCCCCGCAGGCCCACCGCGTGAAGCTTGGTCAGGACGAGCTGCCGGACCAGCGACTCCGGGAGCCGGCTGTGCTCGCGCAGCGGGAAGGCCACGTTCTCGAACACCGACAGGTCGGTCAGCAGCGCGCCGTTCTGGAACAGCATGCCCATGCGCCGGCGCAGCGCGAACAGGCCCCGCTGCGGCAGGCCCTGCAGCGGGGTGCCGAGAACCTCGATGCGACCCGCCGAGGCCTCGACCTGGCCGGTGATCAGGCGCAGCAGCGTGGTCTTGCCGGTGCCGCTCGGACCCATGACGGCCGTGACCTGCCCGCGCGCGACCTCGAGGTCGAGCCCGGCGAAGATCCGGCGCGCACCGACGCCGTAGTGAACGCCGGCGACGCGGACCACGGGCTCGGCTGCGGGATGGTGTGCCATG
>JBIIDW010000036.1:0-9473 GCA_044238215.1 Steroidobacteraceae bacterium | reverse complement strand
GACGAGGCCGGGCCTCTGGAACGACAGTTCCATGCCTATCGGCCCGCCTGAGTAACGGCCGATCAGGTCGATCTCGCGCAGGCCGAGCGAGTCGACGGCCTCGCCGACGACTCGCGCATAGTCGGCGGAGGTCGGCTCGTCGGTGCCCAGCGTGTTGTCCGACTCGCCGTTGCCCGGGAGATCCAGCGCGATCACCGGCCGGCTTGCAGCCAGCGGGGCGGAAAACGACAGCACCAGCTCGCTCGTGCCGGCCGGGTCGTGCAGCGAGACGACGGGGCGCCCCGGCCGGTCCACCCCGAGGACCTGCGCGTGAAGAAAGCCGCCCTGCACCGGAACGAACGTCCGTGACAGACCCGCCCCCGACGCCGACGCGAAGGCCGGCGCATCGAGATCGGATGCGGCGGCGGTCCCCGTGCGACGAAGTGCCTCGCGGATGGCGCCCGCGCGGTCCGGCGTGCCGGCGCGCCCGGGAGCGTCGTCGGCCCCCAGTTCCATGACGGGCGTGGCCGGGCCGGTGGCCGCCGTCGTCGCGGACCCGGCATCCCGGGCCAGCGCCTCCAGCCAGCGCCGCGCCCAGGGCCCGGCCGCCAGCCAGCCGAGCGCCCGTTGCGTCAGCGCCGCCGCCTCCGGCATGTCCTGGTCGACGCGCTCCGCGGCGGTCAGCCGGTGCGGGTAGCGGAACATCGCGTCCGTGCGCACGCGATCCCACAGCCGAACGAGGTGTGCGCCCGACGGCTCGGGCGCGAAGTCGTCCGCGCAGGACGCGACGAAGGCGGCCGCCTCACCGGGCGCGACCCGCCGCGGATCATCCAGCACAACCTGCCGGATCCGCCCGCCGGCCCGGCGCAGCAGCGCCATGGCCAGTGCCGCCGAATTCCCGTCCGCATAGACGGCGAAGCCACCGCCGCCGAGATCGTCGACCACGGCGAGCAGGTCGAGCGCAACCGCATCGAGGTCCGCCGTCTCACCCGGCAGCGGGTCGGAAAGCCCGCAACCCGGCAGGTCCGGGACCAGCACCGCGAAGTCGCGCGACAGCGCGGTGGCAAGTGCACGCAGGGACAGCGCCGACTGCGGCAGTGCGTGCAGGCAAAGCAGCAGCGGCCCGCACCCGCCCGCGAGGACGTGCAACCGCCGCCCCGCCCGGTCGAGATAACCGCGCCTCACGGCGCCTGCACGGGCCCGCCGGGCAGGCCGAGCACGCCAGGGTTGACGAGGCCCGCCGGATCGACCGCGGCCTTGATCTGCCTGAGGAACCTCAGTGGCGCGGCATCGAGCGACTCGCCGTAGGCGTACAGGCGCCCGATCTGGTTCGACGCTGCCCCCAGGCGGGCAAACGCCGCGAGGATCTCGCCGCGGGCGCGCGCGATGGCCGCGCGCGCCGCGGGGTTCGGCGGCGGCTCAGTGAACCGCGCCAGGTGCTGCGGCTCGGGGTGATGACGGTGCACCGGCAGCCATTCGTCGAACCACATGAAGCATGGCTCATAGCTGAACGAGTGGTTCGAGATGGCGATGAACATGCGCTTGGTGCGCACCTGCGCCGCCTCGAGTTCGGCCGCGCAACCGGCGAGAATCCGGTCGACCTCGGCGTGCACCGCCAGCGCATCCGAGTGCGGCACCTTGGCATTCACCGCGATCCAGCGGTCGCCGCGCGCACCGAGCACGTCATTGAGGACGGGGAAGAGGCTCGCCCGCGCGCCGCGCGGCACCACGTCGGGCAGTTCGAAGCCGCCGAGCGACGCCGCGATCTCGCGCGCGGCCTGCAGGTCCGCCTCGAGCCCGCCCGCGCTGCGCGACGCGGCCACCATGTGCACCGAGTACGAGGACGCATCGAGTTCACGCGCGCCCGCCCAGGCCAGCCGCATGGCCGAGCCGAGGCCCTTCAGCGCGCTCGACTCGGAGCGCGCGGCCCCTGCGAGCGTGCGCAGCGCCTTGCGCAGATCGACGCCCTCGAAGCTGTTGCGCGTGGACTGCGGATCGAAGACGTACGCGTCCTCGGCCAGCTCGGCCCGCGCGATCTCCGACAGCGCCTCGGCGGCCGCCTCGACGCCCGGAAACGCGAACGACGCGTAACCGGTGTGCTGCGGCGCGCGGATCAGTCGGAACGTGGCGCGCGTCTTCAGGCCGAGCGCGCCGCAGTCGTGCACGAAGGGCCCGGTGAGATCGGGCCCGTAGGTGCGATAGGCGGGGCGGCTCACGCCGCGCAGCGCGGACTGCCCGGTGCGCAACAGCGTGCCGTCGGCGAGCGCAACCTCGAGACCGAGCAGCGAGTCGGCCACGGTGCCGTAACGGGCCGTGCCGAAGAACAGCGCGCCGCTCGACAGGCCGCCACCGACCGTCGCTGCGGCACCCGAGAACGTGCCGAAGCACGGCAGACGCAGGCCGTGCGGGCGCAGCGCCTCGTGGATCTGCTTCCAGGTCACGCCGGTCTCGACCGTGATGTACATGTTGCGCGGATCGAGATCGACGATCCGGTTGAGCCCGGAAGTGTCCAACACGAGCCCCGGGCGCTCGTCGGAGAAGAACCCGCTCGAGTACGTCAGGCCGCCGCCGCGCGGGTAAACCGCGACTCCGGCGCGCGTCGCCGCCTGCAGCGCGCGCGCGGCGCCTTGCGACGTGCGGGGGCGGACGACGGCGAGGCAGGTCGCCCCGCGCGAGAAGACGTCGGATGAGCAGAGTTCCCGCTCCGCCTGGCCTGTCAGCACCTCGACGTCGTCGAGCGCCCGCAGCGCCTCCAGTACCCCCGCGTCGCCGCCTGCGCGAGCCGCCAGCGCCATGTCTCCACCCCCGGATCCCGATGTTGCGGGTAGCGTGATGCGCCATCGACCATCCCGCAATGCAGGCGCGGCATGCACTCATGCCGCTGCCCGAACGATGGACGACCCGGGGCGGCCTGCGTGGATCCGGCCTCCGCAGGCTCCGGTGACCGGGACTCCCCGCTCAGGCAACATGGCCGGCGATGTCCTCCACGACCCCGGCGCCGTCGGCGCAACCCCGCCACGCCGAGGGCTTCCTGCTGTCGCTGGTGCCCGTGGTGCTGTGGGGCATGCTGCCGGTGGCCATCGCCGGGGTCATCGACCGGATCGACGGGATCACGCTCACCTGGCTGCGGTTCGTGGTCGCGCTGCTCGTGCAGACGCTGCTGCTGGCCTTCGGTGCGCGCCGCGAGCTGCCGTGGCGCCACCCGCCCGCGGAGTTGGGCCGGATGCTGGCCATCGCACTGGGGCTGGTGGGCAACTTTGCGTTGTTCGCCATGTCGCTGCACCACATCCCCGCCTCGACCGGCGCGACCCTGTCGCAGCTGCAACCCATCATGCTGCTGCTGCTGAGCGCCAGCCTCGTGGGCAGGCGGCTCGGCGCTGCCCAGTGGGCAGGTGCCGCGGCGATCGTCGCCGGCACCCTGATGTTCCTCGGCGACCGCCTGGGCGCGCTGGTGGCGCTGGAGGGCGGGACGGCGACGGGCGTGGCGCTTGCGCTGGCGGGGGGCGCGGTGTGGGCCACTGGCGGACTGGCCCAGGTGAACCTGGCGCGCAGCGTGCCCGTCGGGCACCTGATGTGGGTCGTCTACGCCACGGGCACCGTGCTGCTGGGGCCGTTCGCGTCGCCCACCGCCGCCCTGCGGCTCGAGGGGATGCAGTGGGCACTGCTCGTCTTCCTCTGCCTCAACACGATCGTGGCCTATGCGTCGTTCTCGCTCGCGCTGCGTCGCTGGGAGCTGCCGAGGGTGAGCGCCGTACTGGCCACCGGCGTGATCTACACCTATCTCGCCGAGGGCGCCCTTCACCTCTGGCAACCCGGCCTGGTCCGACCCGAGGAATGGACGCTGCTGAAGGCCGCCGGGGCCCTGCTCGTGGTGGCCGGGTCGCTGACGACCGCGCTCGCCCAGCCTGCGGCCAACCCGGAGCCGCCCGCGGCGTGACGCTGCGCTAGCATCGACGGAGAACCGCAGCCGCACCTCGGGGGCACCCATGGTCACCTGTCTCAAAGCGCTGATCGTCGCCGCCGCGGCGACCACGACACTCGCCGCCGCCGCACCGCCCGCACCGCAGCTCGTCCGGCCCGACGGCAGCTACCCGACGGTGCCGCTGGAGAAAGACGTGGTCGTCGTGAAGGTGGTTCAGCACGCACCCGTCAACCTGCAGAAAGCCCCGTCGATCGAAGCCGGGCTCGCGACCAACGTCGAGCGCATGATCGGCTGGATCGACAAGGCCTGCAGCACGGGCCGCAAGCCCGACTTCATCCTGTTCAATGAATTCCCGCTGACGGGCTACTCCGCCGGCACGCGCGAGGAAAAGCTCAGGTTCACGATCAGGATCCCCGGTCCCGAGACCAACCGGATCGGCGAGCGCGCCCGGGCCTGCGACACCTACGTGATCTTCGGCAGCTACGCGACGGACGCCGACTGGCCGGGCCACATCCTGAGCCTCAACGCGGTGATCGGCCGCGACGGCAAGCTGCGCAAGACCTACTGGAAGACCCGCAACATCACGCGCTTCACCGCCGACGAGATCCCGACCACGACCGTCGAGAACGTGCGCGACCGTTTCCGCGCGAAGTACGGCATCGAGGAGGAGTTCCCCGTGCTGCAGACCGAGTTCGGCAACATCGCCGTCAGCACGGTCCAGATCGATCCGTTCGTGTTCGCCGCCTACGCGATGCGCGGCGTGGAGATCATGCTGCGCACCGCCACCCTGTTCGACAAGGTCGACGTCCAGGCCATTGCATCCTTCAACAACTTCTACTCGGCCATGTCCAACATCACCTTCCCTCCGGACTCGGGAGTGCCGGCGCGCTTCGGGGGCGGCTCGCTGATCGTCGACCCGCGCGGCAGGGTGCTCGCCGAGGATCCGAGCAACGACGAAGGCATCGTGGAGGCCGAGATCCCGATCGCCGCCTTCCGCAAGGGGCGCAGGATCCCGCGCTATCCGCTCGAGGTGGTGAGCCCGGTGTTCGACCAGTACCGGCAGGAACTGCCGCTGAACCACCTGGACCTGCCGGCGGACCGCCTGCCGCAGACGAACGCGCAGATGAAGGAACTGCTCGATCGCGAGAGCCGCTGGCTCAATCCGCCAAAGCGCTGAACCGCAGCCGCGCCCGCAGGCGCGCGGGTCAGTCGAACGGGTGGCGCCGGACGATCGTCTGGTCGCGGTCGGCGCCCGTGGAGACCACGTCGATCGGCACGCCGACCAGCGCCTCGATCCGCTCCAGGTAGGCGCGGGCGTTGGCCGGGAGTTCTTCGTAGCGGCGGACGTCGACGGTGGGTTCCTTCCAGCCCGGCAGGTCTTCGTAGACCGGCTCGACCTCGGCAAAGGCCTCGACGAACATCGGTGGCTCGTCCAGCACCTGCCCGCCCGCACGGTAACCCACGCAGACGCGGATCTGGTCGAGTCCGTCGAGCACGTCCAGCTTGGTCATGCACAGCCCGGAAATGCTGGAGTGCACCACGGAGCGTCGCAGCGCCACGGCATCGAACCAGCCACAGCGCCGGCGACGCCCGGTGACGGCGCCGACCTCGCGGCCCACCCGCTGCAGGTAGTCACCGGTGTCGTCGAGCAGTTCCGTGGGGAACGGCCCGGCCCCAACCCGCGTCGTGTAAGCCTTGACGATGCCGAGAACGTAGTCGAAGTTCCGCGGACCCAGCCCCGTGCCGGTGCCGGCGAAACCGGCCGTGGTATTCGACGAGGTCACGAACGGATAGGTGCCGAGGTCGACGTCGAGCATGGCGCCCTGAGCGCCCTCGAACATCACGTTGGCGCCGGACTGGCGCAGGGCGCTGAGCGCCTGCGTCACGTCGACCACCAGCGGCTTGACCTGCTCGGCCATCGCCAGGTGATCGTCGAGCGTCTTCTGGAAATCGACCGGCGGCAGCCGGAAGTACTGCTGCAGAACGAAATTGTGGAAGTCCAGGATCTCGCCGAGCTTGGCGGCGAAGCGCTCGCGCTGGAACAGGTCGGCGACCCGCACGGCGCGCCGGGCGACCTTGTCTTCGTAGGCGGGCCCGATGCCGCGGCCCGTGGTGCCGATCGCGTTGGCGCCGCGCGCGTGCTCGCGCGCCCTGTCGAGCGAGACGTGCGAAGGCAGGATCAGCGGACAGTTTGGCGAGATCCGCAGGCGGTCGAAGACCGGCACGCCGCGATCGACCAGCATCTGCGACTCGCGTAGCAGCGCCTCCAGCGACAACACCACCCCGTTGCCGACGTAGCACGTGACCTGGGGCCGCAGGATTCCGGAGGGAATGAGCGACAGCACGGTGCGCTCGCCGCCGATGACGAGCGTGTGACCGGCGTTGTGCCCACCCTGGAACCGCGCCACGGCCGACGCACGCTCGGTCAGCAGGTCGACGACCTTGCCCTTACCCTCGTCACCCCACTGGGTGCCGATGACGACGACGAAACGACCCATGCAGCTTGCGGCAGGCGGGGCTCAGCGCGCCCCGCCACCCGGCGAACGCAGGTAGCGGAAGAACTCGCTGTCGGGCGAGACCACCATGATGTCGCCGTCCTTGCCTAGCGAGTTCTTGTAGGCCTGGATGCTGCGGTAGAAGGCGTAGAACTCCGGGTTGCGGCCATAGGCCGCCGAGTAGATGGCGGCAGCCTTCGCGTCGGCCTCGCCACGTATCTTCAGCGCGTCGCGCGCCGCGGTGGACAGGATCTCGGTGCGCTTGCGGTCCGCCTCGGCGCGGATCCTCAGGGCGTCCTTCTCGCCCTCGCCGCGCAGCTGCCGCGCGAGCCGGTCGAAGCTCTGCTGCATGCTGGCGTACACGCGGCTCGCGACGTCCTCGGGCAGGTCGATGCGCTGCACGCGGACGTCGACCAGTTCGAGGCCGAGGTCCAGCACGGTCTTGCTCGCACGGTCGAACATGGCCCCGGTGAAGGCGGTGCGCTCGGCCGACACGATCTGCTGCAGCGTGCGCTGCGCCACGGCGTTCTTGATGCCGTCCTTGACGATGTCGGACAGGCGCTGGGCCGCGGCGCCCTCGTTGGTGCCGAAGGAGCGGAAGTAACGACCCGGGTCCTTGATGCGCCACTTGACGTAGTAGTCGACGACCAGGCCCCGGTTCTCGCTCGTCAGGAACGTCTCGCCCTGGAAGCTCTGCGAGAGCACCCGCCGCTCGAACTTTATGACGGTGTCGATGGGCGTCTTGAAGTGCAGGCCCGGCCCGTAGCCCGTGCCGACGATCTCGCGGAACTGCGTGCGGATCGCGAGCTCGCTTTCCGCGACGGTGAAGAAGCAGGTGCTGGCCAGGAACAGCAGGGCGACGACAGGCGCCGCCAATGGGAAACCGCGTGGCATCAGCGCTCTCCCCTCTGCCGCGGATCGGTCACCACCGGCGCATCGGGATCGGCGCCGGCCGAAGCGGGCGCACGCGGCGCCGTGACCGTGGCCTCGTTCTCGCGTGCGCGATCGACGAGCTTGTCCAGCGGCAGGTAGAGCATCTGGTTGCTGCCCTTGGTGTCGACGACGACTTTCCTGGAACGGGTCAACACGCTCTCGACGGCGTCGATGTAGAGCCGCTCACGGGTGACCCTGGGCGACACCTCGTATGCCGTGAGCAGCTGGCTGAAGCGGGACGCCTCGCCCTCGGCGATTGCCACGACCTGGGCGCGGTAGGCCTCGGCCTCTTCCATCTGGCGGGAGGCCGAGCCCTCCGCGACCGGCAGCACGCCGCTCGAGTAGGCCTCCGCTTCCTTGACCAGGCGCTCGCGATCGGCGATCGCCTTGTTGGCGTCGCGCTGCGAGGGCACGACCGCCTCGGGCACCTGGATGTCCGTCAGGTTCACGCTGGTGACCGCAATGCCGGCGCCGTACTGGTCGAGGGTTCGCTGGATCAGGTCGCGCGTGCGGGTCGTCACCTGCTCGCGGTTGGAGACGAAGATGTCCTCGAGGGTGCTGCGGCCGACGATCTCGCGGATCGCGCTTTCGCTGACCTCGCGCAGGGTCTGCTCGGGCTGGCGGACCTGGAAGAGGTACTTGACCGGATCGCGCAGCTGGTACTGGACGGCAAGCGCCATGTCGATGAGGTTGATGTCCTGGGTGAGCACGCGCGACTTGTACTCGACGCTGCTGACCTGCTGGGTGTTCACCATCGTGACCCGCTCGAGCGGCCAGATGTGGAAGCCCAGGCCCGGGTCGCGCAGGGTGACGAACTTGCCGAAGCGCGTGACCACGCCCCGCTCGGCGGCACCCACCTGGAAGAACGACATGTACGCCCAGAAGGCCAGCGCGACGCCGAGCGCCACGAGCAGCGTGGAGCGGCCGTCGCCGCCGCCGCCCTCGGTAGCGGTGTCGCCGGGCCCGGGACCCATGCCGCCACCGCCCTTCAGCAGGGCTTCGAGCTTGCGCTGGAAGCTCTTGAAGGCGTCGTCGGCGTTCCGGCCATCCTTGCCGGGGCGCCGGCCCCAAGGGTTGTTGTTGCTACCGCCGGGTTGGTTCCATGCCATATTTCGGTGCGCCGCAGTGGAGGGAGTCAGGGGGCGCGGGGAGCGTCCGTGGATTGTAGGTAGGCGTCGCCATGCGCACAAGTTTGCGCACCCGTAATTCCGGCGAGAACCTCCACGCCGGGCGTGCGCGCCAGTTCCTCCTGCTGCGCCGGCGGCAGTTCGACGTCGAGTTCCAGCGTGCCGTCGGGCCCGATGGTCTCGCCGCGGACCACGCCCGCGGCGAACAGCCGCGCACGCAGCGCGCCGGCGCGCCCGGGCGCGACCCGCAGCCGCACGGGCCGCGCAAACACCGCCAGCCGCTCGGCGATCGCCTGTCGCAGCAGGTCGAGGCCCAGCCCCTGGGCCGCCGAGACCCAGACCGACGACACCGCGCCGGAATCGTCGCGCTCCACCCTTGCGGCGCGGTCGAGCCGGTCGATCTTGTTGAACACGCGGACCTGCGGCAGTTCGCCGGCACCCACCTCGGCGAGCACCCCGTTCACCTGATCGATGCGCTCGTCGCGCCGCGGGTCGCTGGCATCGATGACGTGGAGCAGCAGCGTGGCCTCGCGGGCCTCCGTCAGCGTGGACTGGAAGGCCGCGACGAGCTCGTGCGGGAGTTCGCGGATGAAGCCGACCGTGTCGGCCACGACGACGGGGCTGCCGCCCGGCAGCACGATGCGCCGCACGAGCGGATCGAGCGTGGCGAACAGCTGGTCCGCGACGTAGGCGTCGGCGCCGGTCAGCGCGCGGAACAGCGTCGACTTGCCCGCGTTGGTGTAGCCGACCAGCGCGACCGAGGGGATCGGGATCTCGACGCGGCGCTGGCGACCGGTTTCACGCTGCTGCTTGAGCTTCTCGAGGCGCTTCGAGAGCACCCGGACGCGCTCGCCCAGCAGGCGCCGGTCGGTCTCCAGCTGCGTCTCGCCGGGGCCGCGCAGGCCGATGCCGCCCTTCTGGCGCTCGAGGTGCGTCCATCCCCGCACGAGACGGCTCGACAGGTGACGCAGCTGCGCGAGTTCGACCTCGAGCTTGCCCTCGTGGCTGCGCGCACGC
>JBIIDW010000531.1:0-2614 GCA_044238215.1 Steroidobacteraceae bacterium | reverse complement strand
GCGGCCCACCGTGCTGGTCGACGTCGATCACTCGATGGCGGTCATGACCGAGGAAACCTTCGGTCCGGTGATGCCGGTGATGCCCTACGACACCGTCGACGAGGCGGTCGCGCTCGCCAACGAGGGCGTGTTCGGGCTGTCGGCCGCCGTGGTCGCGCCGACGCTCGAGGCCGCCGAGGCCATCGGCCGGCGCATCGACGCCGGCGGCATCAGCCTCAACGACGGGTCGCTGACGGCGACCTGCTACGAGGCCGACAAGCACTCCTTCAAGCTCTCGGGCATGGGCGGCTCGCGGATGGGGCCCAGCGGCTACACGCGCTTCTTCCGCAAGAAGGCGCTGATCCGCCAGGCCGGCCCGCCGGTCACCCTCGACATGCTCGCCGAGCGCAACGCCCGACCCAAATGATCCGCAATCCAGAGGAACACACCATGTCAGCGCAGGACCAAGGCCTCCCGGAGATCAAGCTCGAGGCCGACGCGATGTACCGTGAGGACGTCTACACCGACCGGCGTGCCGGCACCATCCGCGTGATGACCCCGGTCAACGCCGCCGGCGCGCCGGACCCTTCGCGACCCACGCTGTACGCGGGGCAGACGCAGCTGATGACGCCGGGCGGCGTGCTGCCGCTGATGTTCGAGATCGAGGCGGCCGACCTCGCGCAGGCCATCGCCCGGTTCCCGGACGCCGTGAAGCAGGCGCTGGAGGACGCGATCGAGGAAGCCCGCGAGATGCGCCGCGAGGCCGCGTCGCGCATCGTGGTGCCCGAGGCCGGCGGCGGCCTCGGGGGTCTCGGCGGGCCGCCCGCGGGCGGGGGCGGCAGGATCAAGTTCTGACCCAGCCGCCCGTCCGGCCCGGCTAGAATCCCCGCATGCTGCCGCGCTTCCGCTCCGTCGTTCGTCGCTGGCCCCGTGCGCTCGTCGCGCTGGGGCTGGCGGTGGTCGGCGCGCAGGGCGTGGCGGGCACGCTCAGCTGGTGCCTGAACGACGCCGCGCCGCAGGTCGTCAGCGCCGTGGGGCCCTGCCACGCCGATCCCGGCGCGGCCGGCCCCGGCGCAGCCGGCCCCGGCGATGCCGATCCGGCCGGCGGCGTCGATCCCCGCGCGCCGCTGCCGCACGTCGCCGCCGCAACCGACGCGGGTCCGGCGCAGGCGCCGGCCGGCCCGGCCGCCGTGGGACCTTCGCACGTCCTGTTCCGCATCCAGGCCGACGCCGGCCTCCGCGCCGGCCACGGCAGCCCCTGCGCCGCGCGGGGGTACTCCCGCGTGCTTCGCGACACCGGGCCACCCGTCGACCCCTCGTCGCCGGGTCATTCCGTCCGCCTGCTGATCTAGGCCGCTCCTCGTGTCCGTCGGCGGCGCGCTCCGTTCCGGGAGCCGCGCCCTCGCTGCTCCGTGTCCGAGGTTCCCCATGTCCAGGTCGGCCTGCCCCGAATCCAAGCCCTCCACCTTCCGTTGCCTGCTGCGTATCGTTGCGGCGGGTGCGCTGCTGGCCGCCGGCGCGCCGCTGGCGGCACACGAGGGTCACGACCACGCCGAGCCCGTGGCCGCCGGGACGCAGCCCGCGGCTGCGTCCGGGCCGGCGACTTCCGGCGCGAGCGTCCCGGGCCCGGGGCGCGCCGCGGTCGAACTGACCTCCGAGCTCTACGAGGCGGTGGTCGAGTCGCACGGCGATCACCTCGACATCTGGCTCGATCGCTACGACACCAACGAGCCGGTGGCGGGTGCGCGCGTGGCCGTCGCGATCGGCGATGCGGCGGAGGTGTTCGCCGCCGAAGAGTCGCCGGGCCAGTACACGGTGGCCATCACCCCGGTCGCGCCGGGCACGGCGGTCCCCGTGACGCTGACCATCCGGGCGGCTGCCGGCGAGGACCTGCTGGGCGGCGTGCTCGAGACGGGCGAGGCCGCCTCTGACGATTCCACGGCGCGGCTGGTCGCGGTACTGCGTGCCGCGTGGCCCTGGGTGCTCGGCATCGCGGTACTCGGCGTCGCGGCGCTCGGCGGGCGGGCGGCGCTGCGGCGGCGGCGGTCCGGTGCGGGTGGCGTCGGCGCCCTCGCGGTCCCGCTGGTCGGCGGCGTGCTCGGCGTGGCGATGCTGGCCGGCGCGGCGCCGCTTGCCGCGCACGAGGGACACGACCACGCCGACGAGGCCGCACCCGCGGCACCGTTGCCGGTGGCAGGATCCGGCAATCGTCCCGTCCGGCTGCCCGACGGCAGCGTCTTCGTGCCCAAGCCGACCCAGCGCATCCTCGAACTGCGCACCGTCGTGGCCGCCGAGGGGGCGACGACGGTTTCGCTGCGGCTGTCCGGCGAGATCGTCGGCGATCCGCGCGCCAGCGCCGCGCTGCAGACGCTGCAGGGCGGGCGGGTTGCGGGCGAGACGGGTCAATGGCCGGTGCTGGGTGCACGCGTGCGCCGTGGCCAGGTGCTGCTGCGCCTGACGCCGAGCGGCTCGGCCGGCGAGCGTGCGACCGCCGCCGCGGAGCTGGCCCGCACCCAGGCCGATCTCGTTCGGGCCGAGGCGGACCTTGCGCGCCTCGACGGCCTCGCCGGGGTGGTGTCGCGCGCTGAAGTCGAGTCGCAGCGGGTGCTGGTTTCCAGCCTGCGCAGCCAGCGGG
>JBIIDW010000530.1:0-2619 GCA_044238215.1 Steroidobacteraceae bacterium | reverse complement strand
GCCGTCTCGGCGGCCGCTTCATCGGGCGTGCCGACGCTCGACTCGATGATGGTCAGCACCGATTCGATCAGACCGGCAGTCAGCGAGGCGGGGAGCGCGCGGAGCAGGGTGGTTCGGTCCGCATAGCCCTCCGCCGCAAGCGTATCGACCAGCGCTGCGAGGGGGGCGGCTGCCGGCTCGGTGCCGGGCTGCGTTCCGTCGTCGATGCGGCGCAGCAGGACCTGCGTCCGCGCGCAGCTGCCGGCAAGCGCCTGCAGACCCATGCCTGCGGGCCCGCTGCGGCCCGGCAGCGGCCGCGGGGCCCTCAGCGTGCCGTCCGCCGTAATCCGGACGCGCTCGGGCGCGAGCACGTCGAACAGGGGCACGGGCGCGAGCAGCCCGGCCGCGGCAAGATGCCGCTCGAGAAGCTGCGCTCGCCTGCGGAACACTGCCGCGTCCTCGCCGCGCGCCCCGAGTGCTCGGAGCAGGCGCGGGACGAGCGTTTCCGGGTCCGTCGGGCTGAGTTCCGGCGCGAGGCGCCGCGCTGCCCGCGCCTGGGTCCTGGCATAGGCCCTCGCGACCTGCGTGGCGTCGGGTGCGTCGCTCATCCGTCGATCAGGGCGATGTCGAATCGCTCGAACCAGTTGTCGTCATGCCACTCCGCGACCCCGCCCTGGGCGTTGTAGTTGATCGTGAGTTCCTCGCCGGCGCGGATGTCGCGTGCTGCAACGTAGAGGATCGTGCAGGCTCGCGCGTCCGCCCGGTAGCACATGCTCGCCGGGTTGGCGTGGTTGTAGAGGCTGCCGAAACCCAGCGCGACGGCATGCGTCCCGGGAATGCCGGCCAGCATCTCCCAGTCGAAGACGTAGGTCTTCAGCAGTTCCGGCAGACGGTCGAAGGGCAGCTTCAGCAGCAGCACGGGAGCCGTTTCGACGATTTCACCCGCGGCGAAGCCGCGTCCGGCGAATACACCCCGGCCGCGGCCGGTGCCGGTGTCCTGCACCGACAGCCGCGGGACCTCGATGCGGCCCGACGCCACGGGAGCGCGGCGGGACCGGCGTGGGGACTTCGGCGCTGCAGATTTCGCTGGCCTCGGTCGTCGCGATGACATTCCGGGGAGCCTCGTGCCTGTAACCGTCGCAGCCTAGCCAGCGGCCCGGCGTTGCGCCGTTCGCCTGTCACAGATCCTTTAGGGAGGGTTTGCGTTATGTCTGCTCTAGGACACGCGCGGCGGCGCCATGACAAGGTGGCGTCACAACCGGGGTTCCTCGTGCAATTCAACACCAACCTGCTGGATGCGGCGTGGCCGGCTGCGCACCTCGCGGCCATCGGTGCGGCGACGCGCCTGCACGCGGCAACCCGCGTCGACCGCGTCGGCGACAGCGCGTGGGCCACCACTTACCGCCTGTCGGATGGCGACGCCAAAGCCTTCCTCAAGCTGCTGCCACAGTGCCAGCGCGACCAGATACCGCGCCTGCGCACCCTTGCCGAATGCCTGCCCGAGTCGGGTCCGACACTGCTTGCCACCAGTGAAGCCGACTGCTGGATCCTGACCGCCGACCACGGCGGGCGCGACACGCGCACCTACGACGCCCACGACGAGCGGCCGACCATGCTGCGGCACTATGCCGCGCTGCAGGCGAAAGCCGTGGGAACACCCCGCCTGATGGCAGCGCTGGAGCCGGTCGACCTGGTCGCGGTCGTGCGCGGGTTCCGCGACTTTCTGCACCGCCGGGATGAACCCGCCGACGGCACGGCAACCGCCGTCGGCGCAGCCTACTTCGTCGGCGAGGCAGCGGCGGCGAGGTACCGGCGGCTCTTCGCGCAGCGCCTGCCGTTGCTGGAGGGTCTCGTCGAGCGGGCGCGGGTGCTGAGGCCCACCCTCTGTCACGGCGACCTGCAGTTGCGCAACATCGCGATGCGGAAGCGTCGCGAGCCGGTGATCTTCGACTGGGACGACGTCAGCGCAGGTCCGGCCGGGCTGTGCCTGCACGGCCTGCTCGACGGTTGCGCCGCGGCCCTGGTCGCGTTGCGACAGGTGGCGACCCGCGGGGCGGCGGCGCGCTCACCCGCGGCTCGCGCGGTGAATGCCTACATCCGCGCGCTCTCAGGCGCCGGATACGCGCCGCGGCGCGCGCTGCTCGAAGGCCTTCCGGGGGCCGCCGTTGCGGGGACGATGCGTTTCATTTCTAGCTTCGGCCGCTTCCCCGGCGATGTGTCACGGAGCGACTCCGCAGCCACCATCGCCGCGAAGTGCTCCGAACTGCTCGACGCCTGCGACTGGCTGGCGTGCCAGGGGCCGGCAGCCGTCGCCATGGCCGACGAGTACGAGCGTGCCGGGGAGTGGCACCGCGCGCAGCGCATCGTGCAGGACCAGCTGTCCCGGCTCGACCCGCAGCCCGTCGACCTGCTGCTGCGGTTCGCCCGCCTGTCCCACGCGGCCGGCGACGCGATGGCAGCCGAACAGGCCAGCCGCGAGGTCCTCGAGCGCGACCCGCGCAGCCTCGAGGCGCGGCTGGTGCTCGGGCGCGCGCTGCTCGAGCGGCTGGCGCTGGACGAGGTCGAGGCCGTCGTCTCCGGTGCCCTCGAGGTCGATCCGCGCAGCCGAGAGGCGCGCACGATCCGCCGCCGGGCGAGGGC
>JBIIDW010000529.1:0-2635 GCA_044238215.1 Steroidobacteraceae bacterium | reverse complement strand
GGGTTTTTTCGTTCTATCGCCAATCGGGAGTTGCGCAAGATGAAGCTTTTTTCGCAGAAGGACGTCGACAAGAAAGCCCTCAAGGGTGCCCGCATCTGCGTCCTGGGCTACGGCAGCCAGGGTCGCGCTCACGCGCTCAACCTCAAGGACAGCGGCTTCGACGTCGTGATCGGCGTGCGCAAGGGCGACAGCTGGAAGAAGGCCAAGAAGGACGGCCTGCCGGTGGCCGAGCCGGCCGCCGCGGTCAAGGGTGCCGACCTCGTCGCGATGCTCGCGCCCGACCTCGCGCAGAAGTCGCTGTACGAGGCGGTTGCCGGCAACCTCAAGCAGGGCGCCACGCTGCTGTTCGCGCACGGCTTCAACATCCACTTCAAGCAGGTCAAGCCGCGCAAGGACCTCGACGTCGTGCTGATCGCGCCCAAGGGCCCCGGTGACCTGGTGCGCCGCCAGTACCAGCAGGGCCGTGGCGTGCCCTGCCTGATCGCCGTCTTCCAGGACGCCAGCGGCGCCGCGTTCAAGAAGGCCCTGTCGTACGCGCACGGCATCGGCGGGACCCGCGGGGGCGTGCTGCAGACCACCTTCGCCGAGGAGACCGAAACCGACCTGTTCGGCGAACAGGCCGTCCTCTGCGGCGGCGCCACCGAGCTGGTCGTCAAGGGCTTCGAAACGCTGGTCGAGGCGGGCTACCAGCCCGAGGTCGCGTACTTCGAGTGCATGCACGAGCTCAAGCTGATCGTCGACCTGCTCCACGAGGGCGGCATCTGGAAGATGCACAAGTTCATCAGCGAGACCGCGAAGTACGGCGATCTGACGCGGGGCCCGCGCGTGGTCACCAGCAAGACCAAGGCCGAGATGCGCAAGATCCTCAAGGAGATCCAGCAGGGCAAGTTCGCCCGGCAGTGGATCAAGGAGAACGCCACGGGCCGCAAGAAGTACGACAAGCTGCTGAAGACCGACCTCGATCGGCAGATCGAGAAGGTCGGGTTCGAGCTGCGCGGCCGCATGCCCTGGCTCGACCAGGGTCGCTGAGCCGTCGATCCACACGGAGACCCACCGATGTCACCGAACCCAGACCGCGTCCTGATCTTCGACACCACGCTTCGCGACGGCGAGCAGTCACCCGGCTGCAGCATGACGCAGCCGGAGAAGCTAAGGGTGGCGAAGGCGCTCGCGGAGCTCGGCGTCGACGTGATCGAGGCGGGTTTCCCGGCGGCCTCCCGGGGCGACTGGGAGGCCGTCAACAGCGTGGCGCGCGAGGTGCAGGGGCCGGTGATCTGCGGCCTCGCGCGCTGCAACCGCGGCGACATCGAGTCTGCCGCGCGGGCGCTGCGCGACGCCGAGCGCCACCGCATTCACGTGTTCCTCGCGACCAGCGCGATCCACCGCCAGTACAAGCTCAACATGGCGAAGGACGAGATCATCCGCAGCGCCGTCGAGGGCGTGCGGATCGCTCGCGAGTTCTGCGACGACATCGAGTTCTCGCCCGAGGACGCCTCGCGCACCGAGCTGGAGTTCCTCGCGCAGGTGGTCGAGGCCGTCATCGAGGCCGGTGCGACCACCATCAACATCCCCGACACCGTCGGCTACACGGTGCCGCACGAGTTCTCGGAGCTGTTCCGCTACCTGCGCAACAACGTCCGCGGCATTGACCGCGTGACGCTGTCCGTCCACTGCCACGACGACCTCGGCATGGCGGTGGCCAACAGCCTGATGGCGGTGGTCAACGGTGCACGGCAGGTCGAGTGCACCATCAACGGCATCGGCGAGCGCGCGGGCAACTGCTCGCTCGAGGAAGTGGTGATGGCGATCCGCACGCGCGAGGCGTTCTTCAACGCGCGCACCGGGATCAACTCGCAGCGGCTCTACCCCGTGTCGCGGCTGGTGTCGAGCATCACCGGCATGCCCATCCCCCGCAACAAGGCGATCGTCGGCGAGAACGCCTTCGCCCACGAGTCCGGCATCCACCAGCACGGCATGCTCAAGCACGCCAGCACCTACGAGATCATGCGGCCGCAGGACGTCGGGCTGTCGCGCTCCTCGCTGGTGCTCGGCAAGCACAGCGGGCGCCACGCCTTCCGTGAGCGCGTCCGCGAGCTCGGCTTCGAGCTCGACGACGGCGAGTTCGCGCGCGTCTTCGAGGAGTTCAAGGCGCTGGCCGACAAGAAGAAGGAGCTGTTCGACGGCGACATCGAGGCGCTCGTGCTGCGCGCCGAGGGCAGCGCCGCGGGCCCCTGGACCCTGGCGGGCCTGCACACTGCCTCGGGTGACGGCGCGGCGTCGGCCACCGTCGCGCTGCGGCACTCCGACGGGCGGCGCGTCGAGATGTCGGCCACGGGCGACGGCCCGGTCGACGCGGCTTTCAAGGCCATCGAGCAGGCCACCGGGGTGGTCGCGGTGCTGCGCAAGTTCGAGCTCCGCAGCGTCTCGGAGGGCGAGGACGCCCAGGGCGAGGCCATCGTCTACGTCGACTGCAACCAGCGCAGCTACCGGGGCTCGAGCGTCAGCACCGACATCGTCGAGTCGGCGACCCGGGCCTTCCTCGAGGTCGTGAACCGCATCGAGCTCGCGCAGCGGGCCGCGCCGGCCCAGCCCTCCATTCCCGCACCGATCTGAACCACGGACCCACAGCGATGAC
>JBIIDW010000035.1:0-9578 GCA_044238215.1 Steroidobacteraceae bacterium | reverse complement strand
CTGAAGCTTCACAAGTCGATCGGGCTGGTGGTGCTGTTCGCAGTTGCTTTCCGGTTCGCGTGGAACCGCTGGAGGCCACGGCCGCCGCTCCCGGACGGCACCACCGGAGCCCAGCGTCGCGCGGCGGGCGCCACGCACGCCTTTCTCTACTTGGCGATGCTGGCCGTGCCCCTGCTCGGCTGGATGGCTTCGATGACCTACGGCGGCCGAACGTGGTTCTTCGGTCTCTTCGAACTTCCGGTGTGGCTGCCGAAGAACATCGACTGGGCCTACATCCTGCAGCCGGCCCACATCTGGGCAGCGTGGGCGATGCTGGCGGTGGTCGGCGTGCACGCGGCCGCCGCGGCGTGGCACCACTTCGTGCGTCGCGACGCGACGCTGGTGCAGATGATGCCGGGCGAGCCGCGGCGCCAGCCCGGCGCACGCTAGCGCGGATCTTCCCAGCGGCGCCAGCGTGTGATGTCGCCGTCGCTGACGGCGAGCCCGATCTGGTGCACGACCGAGAGCTCCGTCGACGGACCTGGTCCGGTAACCTGATTGGAACCGATGTAGTAGAGCCGCAGGCTGCCGTCGTCCATCGGCACGACCCAGGGACAGCCCAGCCGGTAGTCCCAGCCACCTTCGGCGGCGCCGCGTTCGGCCAGGATGGTACCGCCGCGGTCGGCGCCATCGAGCCGCTTCCAGCTGATGCCGTCGTCGGATACCGCGACGCCGAGCTGCCGGCCGACGTTGCGCACTTCGCCGATGTCCCTGACGCCCTCGTAGAACATCACCCAGCGCCCGCCGATCCTCAGCACCTGGCGGGTCGCGACGCCCAGCTCGTCGAAGCGGCCCTTTGGACCGCGGCCGAGGATCGGCCCGACCTTGGTCCAGTTCAGCCCGTCGCGGGACCGCGCGAGGCCGACGACGTAGGCGCCCGTGGGATCGACGCCGTGGTAGTACATGCGCCAGTCGTCGTCCGCCGCCTTGACGACCTGCGGCCACGCCACGGTGCTGCGGTCGAAGTCGCCCGCCGCGCCGACGTCGAGCAGCGCCCCGCGGTGCGGGCCCTCGACACGCGTCCAGTGCAGGCCGTCGCGCGAGATCGCCGCGCCGGGGCGCATCGGGAACCCCTTTCCACGCCCGCCCACCGAGTTGTCGCCGGCGAAGTACCACATCCAGTACAGGTCGCCGATCCGCTGGATGTCGCTGATGCCGACGTGGGCGGAGTCGAAGCGAGCTGGGTCCGTGCTCGGCTCGAACACCGCACCCAGCGTCAGCGGGCCGCGCACGCGGCGCCAGTGGGTGCCGTCTTCGGATTCCGCGAGGCCGACGCGGCCGGTCGGCAGCACGATCCCGCGGTCGAACGCAGGATCCCGGCCGTAGTACCACATGCGCCAGCGCCCGTCGGCGTCGCGGATGACCTTGGGGCAGGACACACGCTCGGAGTCCCACCAGCCCGATGGACCCGGCCCCAGCACGAGGCCGGCGGGACGCGCGGCCGGCGCCTCCGCGGCGGGCGCCGCCGCGGACGGCAGCAGAACGCAGGCGGCGGTGAGCAGCAGGCGAAGGGTCGTCATTCGTAGCGCAGCGCCTCGATGGGGTCGAGCGAGGCGGCCTTGGAGGCGGGCGCGATGCCGAACACCACGCCGACCAGCGCCGAGAAGCCGGCGGCGGCGAGCATCACCCAGACGGGCACGTGCGCGGGCGGGAAGTTCGGGATCAGCGCGGCGATGCCCATCCCGGCGAGCATGCCGAGCACGATGCCGATGATGCCCCCGAGCAGCGACAGCAGCGCGGCCTCGAGCAGGAACTGCACGAGGATGTCGCGCCGCGTGGCGCCCAGCGCCTTGAGGATACCGATCTCGCGGGTCCGCTCGGTCACCGACACCAGCATGATGTTCATGATGCCGATGCCCCCGACCAGCAGCGAGATGCCGACGATGCCGGCCAGCACGGCCGTGGCGGTCGAGGTGATCTGGTTGAAGCGCTTGACGAAGGAGTCGGCCGCCTTGATCTCGAAGTCGTCCGCTTCGCCCGGCGCCAGCTTGCGGGTGGCCCGCACGGCCCGGCGGGCGCGCTCGCGCACCTGGCTGACGGCGTTGAGGTCGGTCACCGTGAAGGAGACTTCCATGAACGGGCGTTCGAACGTGCCGGTCAGCGAGCGCGCGACCGCGAACGGGATGAAGATGCGGTTGTCCTGGCTGAAGCCGAGGATCTCACCGCGCTTCTCCAGCATGCCGACGACGCGGAACCATTCGCGGCCGATCAGCATGAACTGCCCGACCGGGTCTTCCGGCATGCGAAGTTCGTCACGTACGTCGACGCCGATCACCGCGATGCGGCGACCGGCTCGATCGTCGCTGGCCGTGATGAACCGGCCGACCGACGCGTCGACGCCGAGCACGTCCTGGGCTTCCTCGGTAGCGCCGAGGATCTGCGGGCTGGTGCTGCGGCCGCGGTATGACGCGCCGCCGATCTGGGCGGCGATCACGGGAGCGACCTGGTCGATGCCCGATACACGGTAGCGCAGCGCGTCGACGTCCTCGAATGACAGTGTGTTGATCTGCCCGGTGCGGAAGTTCTCCTGGTCGTTCTCCGCCTCGAGCGTGAGCGTGTTGCTGCCGAGATCCGCGAACTGGTCGCTGATCGAATCAGAGAAGCCCTGCAGTACCGACACCACTGCAATGACCGCCATCGTGCCGATCAGGATCCCGAGCGTGGTCAGGAAGCTGCGCAGGCGGTGGGCGTTGAGGCTGGCGAGTGCGGCGCTGAACGCCTCGGAGAGCACGTTCATGCGGCCTGCCTGTTCGGTCTGTCCTCGACGATCCGCCCGTCGAGCACGCGGATGAAGCGGTGGCAGTGCGCGGCGATGTCGGGTTCGTGCGTCACCACCACCACGGTCTGCCCCTGCGCATGCAGCGCGTCGAACAGCGCCATGATCTCTCCGGAGGTGCGCGAGTCGAGGTTGCCGGTGGGCTCGTCCGCCAGCAGGATCGACGGCTGCCCGACCAGCGCCCGTGCGACGGCCACGCGCTGGCGCTGGCCGCCCGAGAGCTGGTTGGGGCGGTGATCGAGCCGGTCTCCCAGGCCGACGCGCGCCAGCGCCTCGCTCGCCCGCTCGCGGCGCTCCGCCGGCGACATCCGACGGTAGACCAGCGGCTGCATCACGTTCTGCAGCGCGGTCTGGCGTGGCAGGAGGTGGAAGCTCTGGAACACGAAACCGATCTCCCGGTTGCGAACCGAGGCGAGTTCGTCCTCGTGCAGCTGCGAGGTGTCGCGGCCGTTCAGTACGTAGGTGCCGGCAGTCGGCGAGTCGAGGCAACCGATGATGTTCATCAGCGTCGACTTGCCGGACCCGGAAGGACCCGTGAGCGCCACGTACTCGTTCCGCGCCACGTGCAGGTCGACGCCGTCGAGCGCCACGACCGTCTCCTCGCCCAGCACGTAGCGCTTGACGATGCCGCGCAGCTCGATCATTCGTCCTTGCCCGAAGAATCGTCCTCGTCGCTGCGGTTGCCGCCGTCCTTGCCGCCGCGCGACTCGCGCTCGACGATGCGCTCGCCGTCGGCGAGGCGCCGAAGCACCTTCGGGGGACCGACGACGATGCGCTCGCCCTCCTTCAGCCCCGACTCCACGGCTTCCCAGCGGTCGTCCGACAGGCCTGTGCGGATCTCGGTCTTGCGCGCCCGGCCGCCGCCCTCGACGAACACGTAGCGGCGCACCACGTTCTTGTCCGGCGTCTCGGTGACGACCGATTCCACGGGCACGGCGAGCCGCTTGCCGCCTTCGCCGATGAAGATCACCGCCCGGGCGCTCATGCCGGAGCGCAGCAGCAGTTCGGCCGGCGCCTCGACCGAGAGTGTCACCTCGTAGGAGCGGCCCTGGCCGTCGACGGTGGGCGTCAACGCGATCCTGTCGACGCGGCCCGGCAGTGCGCGCTCCGGATAGGCTGCGGCGAACACGTCGGCGCGCTGCCCGGGTGCGATCCGCGCGATGTCCGCTTCGTCGACCCGGACCTCGGCCTGGATGGCGGTGGTGTCGGCGATGGTCATCAGACGGGCGCCGGCCAGCGAGGCCGTCGACGGAATGGCGACCTCGCCCACCTCGATGGGCAGGTCGACCACGCGGCCGGCGATCGGCGCGCGGATCTCGGTCTTGGCACGCTGCTCGCGCGCGTCGCCGAGCACGGCGGTGGCCCGGGTCAGGGCCTCCTCGGAGCTGCGCAGGTCGGCTTCCGCGAGCACGTACTGGTTGCGGTCCTCGTCGAGCCTGCTGCGGTCGATGAGGTTCGCCGCCGCCAGCTTCTCGCTGCGCTCCAGCTGCTGCTTGCGCAGCGCGAGCACGGCGCGCTGGCGCTCGATGCTGATGCGGTTCTGGCGCAGGCCCGCCTCCTCGCGCGCGATGACGTTGTTGTAGGTCTCCGGGTCGAGGCGCAGCAGCAGCTGGCCTTTCTGGACGTCGTCGCCTTCCGCTACGGCGATGCTGTCGACGCGCGCCGTGACTTCCGCGGTGAGCGCAACCTCGGTGCGGTAGGCCAGCGTTCCGGAGGCGAGGATGCTTGGGCGCACGTCCTGCGGCGACGCGGTTGCCAGCTCGACCTCCTTGCCGCCGCTGGCGGAGAAGCGCTTCACGGTCAGCGGAGCGGCGATCGCCAACAGCACGAGGCCGCCCATGATCCAGCGTTTGTCGAGGCGCATGGTTCAGCCCGCCAGCGCGCGCCCGGCCATGAAGCCGTAGACGAGCAGGGAGGGCAGCACGGCCACGACCACCGCCTGGGTCCAGCCCGTCGCGCGGGACCAGGTCTTCCAGCCGAGCGCCGCGAGCCCGGTGGTCCATATCGACAGCAGCGAGAACGACGACGCGAGGCCCTTCCATGCGCTGTCGGCAGGAAGCTTCATGAGCAGCGGATCGAGCGTGGTGTAGGACAGCGACTCGAGCGGGGTGCGCGGGTCCATGCCCGGCAGGCCCGCCAGGGTCACCAGCGAGCCGAGAGCGAGCGGCAGCGAGGTCCACGACGCGAGCGACAGGCCCTGCCGGAAGCCGACCGCGAGGCCGGTGACCTTGCCGGCGAGCAGGTAATACACGCCGGAGATCAGCAGCATCAGGAAGGTGCTGAAGACGACGCCGCCCGTGGCGCTCCAGGTCAGTACGGCGCCCGTCGGCGCCGCCTTGCGCGCAGCCTCGAGCTGGGCGTCGGAGATGTCCTCGCCCGACTGCAGCATCGACTGTTCCATGAACCAGGCGCCATCGACCTGGCTGAAGTAGAGATAGACCGAGGCGCCGGCGAGGCCGACGAGTACTGCCGCCGGCAGCAGCCACGTGGGTCGCTCGCGCAGGCGCTCGAGCACCGGCCCCGGTTGCAGGAAAATGTCGATCAGGTCCTTCATGTCGGGGCCTCCCTGGCTCTCGGGGTAGGTTGCGGCAGCCCGCGCCGGGGGGCAAGCCCGGCCGGACACGAGCGGCCGATTGCTAGGGATGAAGGGCCGGTTGTGGCGGGTGACTGCGCCCCGGCGCGAGCCAAAGCAGCGAGGGCAGGGCCAGCGCAGCGTACGCCAGCGCCTCGGACAGGCCGATGGCGGGTGAGAACAGGCCGGGCCAGGCCAGCAGCAGCGCGCTCAGCGCCACGACCCGGCCGGCCTCGAGGACGCGCCAGCCGGGGCGCTCGTCGAGGATTGCGCCGACGCCCATGGTCCAGGTGACCAGGGCCACGGCGTAGGCGCCCAGCGAGGACGGCGGCAGGCTCGTCGCGGTCGCGATGAAGTGCGTCGCCGGGACCACGAGCAGCGCGTACTGGTAGAGCGCGTAGCGGCGCAGCGCCGGATCCGCGGGCTCGCGCGCGCCATGGGCCGGGCCCGCGGGCGCGCCGGCGGCGGCGGGCTCCGGCTTCGATGGCGACTGGAACCAGACCGCGAGCCAGCCCGTCACCGAGCGCCGCGTGCGCGCGAGGCGCCAGACGTCCCGGTAGCCCTTGAGGTTGCCCCAGACCGGATCGAAGCTGCCGACCGGCGAGCGGATGCCGAAGACCACGGGCTCGTCGCGGCGTTCGTCGGCGAAGCTGCCGAACAGCCGGTCCCAGACGATCAGGATGCCGCCGTAGTTGCGGTCGATGCAGTAGTCGTTCTGGCCGTGGTGCACGCGGTGGTTCGAGGGCGTCACCAGGAACTTCTCGAGGGGGCCGAGCCGCCCGACGAGTTCGGTGTGCACCCAGTACTGGTACAGCAGGTCGACGAGTGCGACCACGGCGAACACTGCGGGCGGCACGCCCGCGATCGCCATCGGCAGGTAGAACGGCCAGGTGCCGAAGGCGCCGGTCGCGGACTGGCGCAGTGCCGTCGTCAGGTTGTAGCGCTCGGAGGAATGGTGGACCTGGTGCGCGGCCCACAGCAGGTTCACCTCGTGCCCGCACCGGTGCGCCCAGTAGTAGCAGAGGTCGTAGAACACCAGCGCAATCAGCCAGACCGGCAGGCTGTCGCCGGGCAGCGAAAACACGCGCAGGTGCTCCCAGGCGAGCGTGTAGATCCCGAGGGTCAGCAGGCGGGTGAACGCCGCCGCAACCTGGCTGAGCACGCCGTAGTGCAGGCTGGTCACGGCGTCTGCGGGCGAGTATCCCGCGATGCCGCGCCGGTGCGTGATCCAGGCCTCGGCGAGGATCGTCGCCAGGAAGACGGGTATCGCCCAGGCGATCGGGTTCACGGCGTGCCGCCACCCGGTGTCGCCGCCTCGATCCAGGCCGCGACGACCTGTGCATAGCGCGTCGGCACCTCGAGCGGCGGATAGTGGCCGACGTCCGGCAGCATGATCTTCGAGACCTGCGCCTGGGTGAGGTAGCTGGCGAGGGCGTCGGCGGCCGGCGGCAGCAGCAGGGCGTCCCTGGCGCCCCACAGCAGCAGCACCGGGGCGCGCACGGCCGCCATCGCCGCCTTGGCCTTCGGCTGGTCGGCCACCACCGCCGCCAGCGCGTAGTAGTTCGGCTCGGTGACGCGGCGGTTGACGTCGTAGTACTGCTCGCGGATGCCGCGGTCGAAGCGCGAGGGCACGCCGGCATAGTAGTCGAGGAAGGCGTCCCAGAAGGCCTGCGAGCGGAAGCCGCCCGCCTGCTGCGCGCGGCGCTGGGCCTCGGCAAACGCTGGCGGATAGACCTGGTGGGCGGTCGAGACCGTGTCGGCCGGATTGTTGGAGAGTACGAGCCGCTCGACGAGTTCGGGGCGTTTCGCCGCGAGGAAGATGCCGAGCGTGCCACCGCTGGAAACACCGACGAACGTGATCCTGGACACGCCGAGTTGCGCCAGCAGGCCCTCCGCGATGTCCACCGGCTGCAGCCTGCGCGCGGCCTCCTCGGAGACGGGGCCCGACAGTCCCTGCGGCGGCACGTCATAGCGGATCACCCGGTAGCCGCGCGCCACCAGAGGCGCGGCGACGTGGTCCCAGGTCTTCAGCGTGCTCTGCGAACCGTGGACCATCAGGATCGCAGGGCCCCGGCCCTCGTCCTTGTAATACACCTCGACGCCGCCGATCAGCGCGATGCGGCCCGCAGGGTCACCCCATTTCCCGCGCAACTGCTCGAGGGTGAGATAGTCCGCGGGCGCGGGCGCGGGCGCGGGGGCACGTTCCGCGCCGGCGGCCGGGTCCATGCCGGCGAGCGCTGCGACCGCGACCAGCAGACTCTCGACCAGGCGTCGGGTTCCCGTGTGCATCGAAAGCTCCAGGGCACCAATACGGTGCGTCATCCGTTGGGGACCATCTCGCGGCGTGAAACGCCGACCGATCCGGGCCACCCACATGTTGCCAAGGAGACGCATTAAGGTCTAAACATGCAACAGGGTCGCGCCGTCACGAGGCGCGAAAACGGGGGGCGTCCGAACAACTCTGCAGCGCGCCGCGGCGGCATGACCACAACCCTGCGTTGTGAATCCAGCGCAGTATTTGTTTGCCGCTGCCCGCATCCTGCTGATGGAGTCTGGAACGTAGGGCGGGGCAGATCCGGTCACCCCCGCCCGCGCGTCATGCCCCGGGGCCGCACACTTGACCATCGAGGAAGCCTTCAAATGCAATCCAGTCACCAGGTCTCCCGCGCCGTCGCCATCGCGCTCGCCGCGGCCACCGTGTTCAACGTCGCGCCCGCCGCTGCGCAGGATGCGGCAGACGAACTGAAGCTCGAGGAGGTCACGGTGACCGCGCGCAAGCGCGCCGAGTCCGTGCAGGACGTCCCGATCTCCATCACTGCCTTCTCGGCCGAGGCCATCGAGAAGGCCGGCATCTACGACATCCGCGACGTCGTCAAGCTCTCGCCCAACGTCTTCTTCCAGTCCACCGGCGGCAACGGCACCGGCCGCTTCATGCCGAACCTGACGTTCCGCGGCCTGCAGCCGCCGATTCCGCTGCCCCGCTCGCAGCCCGGCGCGGTGTTCGTCGACGGCAACTACGTGCTCGGCGGCGTCAACGCGGTCAACACCAGTGACGTCGAGCGCGTCGAGGTGCTGCGTGGCCCGCAGAACACCTACTTCGGCCGCAACACCTTCGCCGGCGCGATCAACTTCATCACCCGCAACCCGGGCGACAGCTTCGGCGCCGACGTGGAGCTGCAGACCAGCGACCGCTCGACCAACGCGTTGCGCGCGAGCGTCGAGGGGCCCCTCGTGGGCGACTGGCTCTCCGGCCGGCTGTCGGTCAACTACCGCGACAAGCAGGGCCACTACGTGGCCCGCGACGGCGGGCGCATGGGCGACGAGCAGACCCAGTCGGTCACCGGCACGCTTTACGCGCGGCCGAGCGAGCGCTCGTGGATCCGCCTCCGCGCCAGCTACCAGCAGGACGACGACGGCCCCGGCCAGCTGATCAACCTCACGCCCTCGTCGGTCGGCGACACCTGCGGTGCGCGGTTCATCGACAAGGGCCTGAACCTCGCGGGCACGAAGCAGGGCTTCAACGTCTCGCTGCCCTACTTCTGCGGCAAGATTCCGGGCATCGACCAGCTGGGCGAGAGCATCGTCTCGACGAACACCACGCTGAACAGTCCGCTGCTCACCTCCCTCGGCCGGCCGACGGCGCTGACCGACGCCTTCCTGAGCAACTCCATCGGCATGGAGATCTGGGACAAGGTGCCGAAGCCCAACGGCGTCGGCATGCGCCGCGACATCTTCATGGCCAACCTGCAGGCGAACCACGAGTTCGAGAACGGCATCTCGATCGGCCTGAATTTCGGCTACGACGACACCCGCACCGGGCTGATCCTCGACGCCGACCGCACGTTCCTCGAGAACGTCTTCCAGTTCGTGCCGCAGGTCTCGACCACCGAGAGCTACGAGCTGCGCGTGCGCTCGGGCCAGGAGCAGCGGCTGCGCTGGCTGGTCGGCGCCACGTACTACAAGGGTGATTTCGTGTCGAACTTCGGCAACGGCGGGTCGGGCGCCTGGGAGTCGCGCACGCTGCCCACGCAGCCGTTCAACAGCGTCGTGCGCGTGCAGCAGTCGCTGAGCCGCAACCCGTACGCGGCGAACGAGCTGGCCGAGGTGCGCGCGGTCTACGGCGAGCTGGAGTTCGACATTCTCGACAACCTGACGGTCACGGCCGAGGTGCGTCGCCAGGAGGACTCCTCG
>JBIIDW010000528.1:0-2644 GCA_044238215.1 Steroidobacteraceae bacterium | reverse complement strand
ATCCAGTCGACCACGAAGGTGTTCGGCGCGAGCAGGCGCAACGAGCCCGGGCCTTCCAGGGCCTGCAGCGGCCGTACCCACGTGTTGTACTGCTGCTCGGGCAGCTCGTCCTCGAGCGCCCTCAGGCAGCGTGACCAGAGCGAAGAATCCACAGGCACCGATCCGGCGGAAGGGCCCGCTAGTCTAAACCCTGCCCCGGGGCGCCAGAAGCACCTTCTGTCGCCCGCGTATTGACACCCCAGCCGGGCCTGCTTACGCTCTCGGGCCTTTTTTGGGACCGAAACGTCATGAAGCGCACCTACCAGCCCAGCAAGGTCCGCCGCGCCCGTACCCACGGGTTCCGCGCGCGTATGGCCACCGCCAACGGCCGCAAGATCCTTGCCCGCCGCCGCGCCAAGGGCCGCAAGAAGCTCATTCCCTGATCGCGTCCGGTTCCCCGCCGCCGCCTCACGGACCCGCGTCGCTCGGCCTGCCTGCCACGAGGCGGGTGAGGCGCAAAACCGACTTCGAGGCCGCCTACCAGAAAGGCCAGCGCCTCGGCGACTCCAACTTCAGCATGACGGTGCGCCCCAACAACCTGGGAAACGCGCGGATCGGGCTCGCCATCGCGGCGCGGACCGTCGGAAAAGCCGTCGCGCGCAACAGGGTCCGTCGCATAATCCGCGAGTCGTTCCGGCTTGCCCAGCACCGCCTGCCCCCCGTCGACATCATCGTCGGCGCCCGGGCGGGTGCGCGCGAGGCGCCGGCGGCAGCCCTGCGCGCCAGCCTCGACGCGCTCTGGAAGAAGGTGGCCTTGCGATGCGCGCCGTCCTCCGCGCCCTGATCCGCGGATACCAGGTCTTCGTCAGCCCGCTGCTCGGGCCGCGCTGCCGTTTCTTTCCCAGCTGCTCCCAGTACGCGATCGAGGCGATCGATGCCCATGGCGCGCCGCGGGGCGTCTGGCTCACACTGCGTCGCCTGGGCCGTTGCCATCCCTGGCACGCCGGCGGTTTCGACCCGGTGCCCGTCGCGGCACACGGCCGCGCGTGCCGCGACGGTTGCGCGCATCACCCCGTTCCGATCGAGAAAGTGACTCCGTGAACTCGACCAACGCTCGCGTGTTCCTGTGGCTCGGGCTCGTGCTCGCGCTGTGGCTCAATTACGAAACCTGGATGCGGGACTACGGTCCGAAGCCCGCGCCTCCCGGCAGCGCCACTGCCGCGCGGCCTGCCGGCGCCGATTCCTCGTCGCTGGCCGCGAGCATCCCCCAGTCGAGTGCCCCGGTCGCTACGCCCGCCGCCGCGCCCGCAGCGGCTGCTGATCTGGCCGCGCAGCCTCCTGCCGCGCCGGTCAACACCATGGGCCTCGACGCCGAGCGCCCGGACGCCGGCCCCGCCGAAGTGCCCGCCGCCGCCGCGCCCGCGGCGGGTGCCGCGGCCGCTGCCGCCGGCGTCATCAAGGTCCGCACCGACGTACTCGAGCTCGACATCTCGCTGGCCGGCGGTGAACTGCAGCGCGCCGACCTGCTGAAGTATCCGCGCGTGAAAGGCGAGACCGCGCCGGTCCGCCTGCTCAATCGTGACCGCGAAGGCTTCTACCTGCTGCAGACCGGCCTTGCCGGCCCGGCGGGCACGAACCGGCCGACCCACCTCGCGACCTTCTCCGCGCCGGCCACGGCGTTCACGCTCGCCGCGGGCAGCGACGAGCTGCGCGTGCCGCTGCGCTGGACCGACCCCGCCGCCGCGATCACGCTGACCAAGACCTACGTGTTCCGGCGCGGCCAGTACCGCATCGACCTCGAGTACGAGGTCCGCAACGACGGGCTCGCGCCGTGGCCCGTGGCCTCCTACGCGCAGCTGCTGCGCGACGATCGCCCCGTCGAGCGCTCGATGTTCAACGTCGAGAGCTACGCCTTCCAGGGTCCGGCCTACTACGACGGCACCAAGTACCAGAAGCTCGATCGCGAGGACGAGGAAGACCGCGCGCTCGCGCGCGACATCGCCAGCGGCTGGATCGCCGGCATGCAGCACCACTTCGTCACGGCCGTCGTGCCCGCCGAGGGCGTGAATTACCGCTACACGCTGCGTACCGAGGCCAACCAGTACCTGCTGTCGACGGCCGGTCCGCTGCAGACCGTCGGCCCTGCCACCACGCTGCTGCTGAAGGAGCGCCTGTTCGTCGGCCCGAAGCTGCAGGCGCAGCTCGAGCAGACCGGGCCCCGCCTCGACCTGGTCGCCGACTACGGCATGCTGACGCTGCTGGCCAAGCCGCTGTTCTGGATGCTGGAGCAGGCCCACTCGCTGACCGGCAACTGGGGCTGGGCGATCGTCATCATCACCTTCCTGCTGAAGCTCGTGTTCTATCCGCTGTCCGAGACCTCCGGCAAGTCGATGGCGAAGATGCGCGTGCTCGGCCCGCGCATCAAGAACCTGCAGGACACCTACAAGGACGACCGCGAGAAGCTCGGCAAGGCGATGATGGAGCTCTACCAGCGCGAGAAGATCAATCCGCTCGCCGGCTGCCTGCCGATCCTGATCCAGATGCCGGTGTTCTTCGCGTTCTACTGGGTGCTGCTCGAGAGCGTCGAGATGCGCCAGGCGCCGTTCATGGGCTGGATCCAGGACCTCTCCGCCAAGGACCCCTGGTTCGTGCTGCCGATCATCAT
>JBIIDW010000527.1:0-2646 GCA_044238215.1 Steroidobacteraceae bacterium | reverse complement strand
CGGCGGATCGGGCTGAACGAGGCGTCGAGCTGCAGGCGACCGATGGGCCGGCTCTGCTCCTCGAACGCGGCGCGCTGCGAGGCCGGCCGGTAACCACGGCCGCGCTCGACGCGAAGAACCATGTTCAGCTCACCGGCCTTCGTGAGGTTCGCGATCACGAGTTCCGGGTTGACCACCTCGACGTCGTGGTCCGTCTGGATGTCACCTGCGGTGACCGGCCCGGGGCCCTTCTTGGAGAGCCGCAGTTCGGCCGAGTCGCGCGAGTGCATGCGGATGGCGACCTGCTTCAGGTTCAGCAGCATGTCGACGACGTCTTCCTGGACACCCTCGATGCTGGTGTACTCGTGGAGCACGCCGTCGATCTCGACTTCGGTCACGGCCGCCCCGGGCATGGAGGACAGCAGCACGCGACGCAGGGCGTTGCCCAGCGTGTGGCCGAATCCGCGCTCGAACGGCTCGATCACCACACGGGCCTGCCGGGGAGCCACCGGCGTCACCTTGACGTGGCGCGGCTTGAGGAACTCGGTTACGGATCCTTGCATGGTCAGATTCCTCACCTCTTACTTCGAGTACAACTCGACGACGAGGTTCTCGTTGATGTCGGGCAGGATGTCGTCCCGGGCGGGGACCTGCTTGAAGACGCCCTTCATTTCCTTGTCGTTGACTTCCACCCATTCGGGCAAGCCAACCTGCGAGGCGATCTGCAGCGCGTTCTGGATGCGAAGCTGCTTGCGCGACTTCTCCCGGATCTGCACCACGTCGCCCGCCTTGACCTGGTAGGACGCGATGGTGACGGCCTCGCCGTTGACCGCGACGCCCTTGTGGCTGACCAGCTGACGCGCTTCCGCGCGAGTCGCGGCGAAGCCCATGCGGTACACGACGTTGTCGAGACGGCATTCCAGCAGCTTGAGCAGGTTCTCGCCCGTCGAACCGGTGCGGCGCGCGGCTTCGGTGTAGTAGTTCGAGAACTGACGCTCCAGGACGCCATACATGCGGCGCAGCTTCTGCTTCTCGCGCAGCTGCATGCCGTACTCGGACAGGCGCGTGCGGCGCTCACCCTTGATGCCGCCGGGGGGCACCTGGAGCTTGCACTTGTTCTCGAGAGGCTTGACGCCGCTCTTGAGGAAGAGGTCGGTGCCCTCGCGACGCGAGAGCTTGCACTTGGGACCAACGTAACGGGCCATCGGGTATTCCTCTTGCGCGGCGCGTCAGACGCGGCGCTTCTTCGGGGGACGGCAGCCGTTGTGCGGGATCGGCGTGACGTCGGCGATGCTGGTGATCTTGAGGCCGCAGTTGTTCAGCGCGCGCACGGCCGACTCCCGGCCCGGGCCCGGGCCGGCGACCCGGACCTCGACGTTGCGCAGCCCATGCTCCTGGGCGGCGGTGCCGGCCTTCTCGGCGGCCACCTGAGCGGCGAACGGCGTCGACTTGCGGGAGCCGCGGAAACCGCAGCCGCCAGACGTCGCCCAGGACAGCGTGTTGCCCTGCCGGTCGGTGATCGTGATGATCGTGTTGTTGAAGGACGCGTGCACGTGCGCGATGCCGTCGAGGACGTTCTTGCGAACCTTCTTGGGCTTCTTCGCGCCGCTGCCTGCTTTCTGTTCTGCCATGTCGGTTTGCCTGTGCCGCCTGATGCGGATCTATGCCTTGCCGGACAACCCCGGAACGATTACTTGCCCGGAGGCGCGTTGAGCTTCACGGCCTGCTTGCGCGGGCCCTTGCGCGTACGCGAATTCGTGCGGGTGCGCTGCCCGCGGACCGGCAGGCCCTTGCGGTGGCGGAGACCGCGATAGGTGCCGAGGTCCATGAGGCGCTTGATGTTCATGGACACCTCGCGGCGCAGGTCACCCTCCACCAGGCCCTTCGCGACCGCCGAACGCAGCGCGTTGACCTCTGACTCGGTGAGGTCCTTGACCTTGGTGGTCGGGTCCACGCCAGCGGCGTCGCAGACGTGGCGCGCGCGGCTCCGGCCCACTCCATAGATGTGGGTGAGGCCGATGACCACATGCTTGTTCATCGGGATGTTGATGCCGGCGATACGTGCCATTTTTGCTGCCCCGAAGCCGCGGAAAAGCGCGGCATTCTACTGAAAAACCCTTGTCGATCAATTCCCTGCCGAAGGGACCTGCCCGTTCAGCCCTGCCGCTGCTTGTGCCGCGTGTCCTTGCAGATCACGTAGACGACGCCGCGCCGGCGCACGATCTTGCAGTCCTTGCAGATCTTCTTCACGGATGGACGAACTTTCATTTCGCTTTACCTTTGATTACTGCGGCGCGCCGCCGCGTCCGTAGCCCATCAGGTTGGCCTTCTTCAGCAGGCCCGGGTACTGGTGGGACATCATGTGCGCCTGGAGCTGGGCCATGAAGTCCATGGCCACGACCACGACGATCAGCAGCGAGGTGCCGCCGAACACGAAGGGCACGCCGCCCTGCGCGATCATGATCTCCGGCAGCAGGCAGACCCCGGTGACGTAAAGCGCGCCCCACAGCGTCAGCCGGGTAAGCACCTTGTCGATGTATTCGCCGGTCTGCTGGCCCGGGCGGATGCCGGGGATGAAGGCCCCCGACTTCTTGAGGTTGTCGGCAGTGTCCCGGGAGTTGAACACCAGCGCCGTGTAGAAGAAGCAGAAGAACACGATCAGCAACG
>JBIIDW010000526.1:0-2649 GCA_044238215.1 Steroidobacteraceae bacterium | reverse complement strand
AATCGCTGCGCGAGGGGCTCGTCGAACGTGGCGCGGGCTTCGAGGTGGCGCACTGGCTCGAGCACGTCGAGACGGCACTGAGGCCGGAGTGGGCGCTGCACGACGGGCGCGGTGTGCTGTACCGGCACGGCCGCGTGCGCTACCTCGCGGGCGTGGTCGATGCCGCGGCGCTGCGTCGGCTGCTCGCCGCGATGGCGGGGGAGGCGGGCCTGCCGGTGTGGGCGCTGCCGCCCGGTCTGCGGCTGCGCCGCCAGGGCGAGCTGTGCTTCGCCTTCAACTACTCGCCGGAGGCGGTGTCGCTGCGTGGCCTGCGGCCGCCGGAGTGCCGCCTGATCATCGGCACCGACGAACTGGCGCCGGCCGGCGTCGCGGCCTGGATCCTGCCCCCGGGCTGAGGCGCGGCGGGCAGCAACCCGGGAGCCACCTGGCGCACGAGGTCCTCGGGCGTCGTCCAGACGAAACGGTCGGCTGCCGGGTGCGACAGCAGGGCGTCGAAGGCGCGCTCGAGGTGGCCGGTCGCGGGGCTCTTGCTGAACGTGTCGACGCGCATCGTCATCGACAGGTAGGGCGCGCCGCGCGCGAGTGCGTCGTCGACCAGCGCGTGCAGTCGCTCGGGCTCCTGGTACAGCGCCGCGACCTCGAACCACGGGCGCGTCCGATAGCGCAGCCAGGCCCAGGCGTTGCGGGGCCGTGGATCTTCGGTGAGCGCGCGCGGCGGCCGCATCCTGCCGGTTGTGGTCGGGATCTCGACGATGCGCGTCCGGCCCGTCGTGTCGGGTTTGCGGAAGTCGTCGCGGCTGGGGCGGTAGGGGCCATCGGGCACCCCACGCTGGTGGGGGATCGACCCCGTGGACGGGTGCCCGCGATGCAGCGTCGGCAAAGCGGGCATGCCAGGCTCGAGCGACAGGTCGAACGGCACACCCGCGCCGTCGAGCCAGGCCAGCGCTTCCTCGCTCATCCAGCGGTCGCCGAAGCGGAAGAACGCGGGGTCGCGTCCCAGTGCGTCGGCGAAACTGCCGACCGAAAGCGCGAGGTTCTCGAGCACCCACTCGGGGTCGGCCTGGTCAATCAGCCAGCCGGCCGGCCGGCCCGACCAGCGATACAGGTGTGTGTGCACGCCGAGCGCGTCGCCGTGCAGGCGGAACTCGTCGACGCACTCGCGATAGTGGGCCAGCACCCAGTCGGCGCGACCCCAGGTGTCGCGGATCTGGCTGTCGAGCCGGAAGCCCCAATTGAAACGGGGCGGTGGGCGGCCGGCGGTAGCGAGGCGCGTGCGCAGCGCCGAGGTCCACAGCACGCCGCGCTCGAAGCCCGGCCAGCGTCCGGGCGTGGCGCGGTCGACGAAGAACTCGTCGGGTTCGACGTCGATCAGCAGCAGGACCGGAATGTGGCCCGGCGACGGTTCGTCCATCCGTCCGGAGGCTAGGCGCCGGCGGCGAGCCCGACCACGACGGTGGTCACAACATTTCGTTGCGGCACTCGATTTCGAGGCCGCCCGGCCCCTTCACGATCCGCGGCGCGACCATAGGCTGGCCCAAGGACGCCGCGTAGCGCTCCGGGTCCGCGTCGACCCCGATGACGACGCGGCGGATACCGACGCTGCGCTCGGGAAACTCACGCACCGGCAGGCCGCGGAATCGCATCATCTCGAGCCGCGCCGGCGCGTTGCCCGGTTCCGCGCCCATCCAGAAGTCGAGCGTGGCGCCGCGCGGCAGGCCGAGCACGGCCTCGATGTGCGCGCCGTCCATCGCGAAGTCGAGCAGCGTGCGCCAACCGAGGGCGCGAGCGAGCGCCCGGCCGGGCTCCAGCGAGGCGACGTTGCAGACCACCGAGAACAGCTCGGTCTCGGTGCGCTGCGGCAGCGTCTCGAGCGCCGGGGACGGCCGGCGCTGCGGCTCGGGGTTGCCCGGGCCGCCGACCGCGAACGCGACCGCCCACAGCACGTCGTCGGGGCCCCAGCCGACGAATTCCTGGTTACGCGTCTCGGGGTGCTCGTAGGTGACGGTCGGACCGCAGCGGCCGCCCGCGGCCTCGAAGCGGCGTCGTGTCGCGGTGACGTCGCGCGAACGGATCGCCAGCAGGCGAGGGCCCGGCTCCCAGCCGAGCGGCTCGGCGACCGCGGGGTCGGACGTGGCACGTACCAGGCGGATGCGGCCGTGACGGATGCCGGCAACGCCGTAGAGCTGACCGGGGCCGGGATCGGCAACCGGCTCGAAGCCGAAGGCCTCTGCCAGGAACCGGCCGTGGCGGGCCGGATCGCGGCTTGCTACGACGACCTCGGCGACCGGACCCGCCGCGCTCACGGGCGGCTCCCGGCGTCGAGGCCCTCGGTCACCGCGGCCCAGATGCCGCGCGGCGTGACGCAATCGCCGGCTGCGATGGTGCCCTCCGGAATTGCGGCCGCCGCTGTGCCGGTCGACAGCACGATGGCGTCGAACGGACCCAGCCGCTCGCCGGCGGTCGTCACGACCTCCGGCGCTTCGATCCGTGCGACCAGCGTGCCCGTGCGCAACGTGACGCCCGCCGCGCGCAGCCGCGCTGCCACCCACGGTGCCTCGAGCGTGAACTGCAGGTCCGGCAGGCCGAGCGCTGCGCGGTCCGTCAGTACCGTGAGCGAGGCAACCCGCGGGTCCACCGCCAGCGTTTCCA
>JBIIDW010000525.1:0-2650 GCA_044238215.1 Steroidobacteraceae bacterium | reverse complement strand
CGACACCTACTTCGTGGTGGCGCACTTCCACTACGTGCTGGTGCCGGGCGCCGTGTTCGCCATCATGGCGGGCGTCTACTACTGGCTGCCGAAGTGGAGCGGCCGGATGTACGACGAGCGGCTCGGCAAGATCCACTTCTGGCTGTCGACGATCGGCGTGAACGTGCTGTTCTTCCCGCAGCACTTCCTGGGTCTCGCGGGCATGCCGCGCCGCATCCCGGACTACTCCACGCAGTTCGCCGACTGGAACGCCGTCTCCTCGGTGGGCGCGTTCATCTTCGGCTTCTCGCAGCTGCTGTTCGTCTACATCGTCTGGAAGGCCGTGAAGTCGGGTGCTCCCGCCCCGCAGCGTCCCTGGGAGGGTGCGCGTGGCCTCGAATGGGAGCTGCCGACGCCCGCTCCGTATCACAGCTGGGAAACCCCGCCGTCGCCCCAGGTGGTGGCGAAGGGCGTGGCGCACTAAGTGGCCGGTGACGGAGACGCCGAGCGTGCCCGCCGGGCGAAGCGCAACGCGCTGCTGCTCGGCCTCGTCGCGCTCGGCTTCTACGCGGCGTTCATCCTGATGTCGCTGTTCGGGGTGCGGGCCTGATGGATGCTCCTCCGGCAAGCCCGGACCCTGGCGCTCGCGAGCGGGAGAACTCCCGGCTCACGCTGAAGCTGCTCGGCGTGGCCCTCGGCGCGTTCGGCTTCGGCTTCGCGCTGGTGCCGCTGTACGAGGTTCTCTGCGAAGTCACGGGGTTCGGCAACCAGAAGGCCCTGCAGGAGGCGAGCACCGTCGTCGCCGAGGTGCCCGACGACACGCGCACGGTCACGGTCGAGTTCATCGCCGAACTGCCTTCCGTGGGCAGCTGGGAATTCCGGCCCGTCGTCCGCTCCATGAAGGTCCACCCCGGCCGCCTCTACGAGGTGGATTTCGTCGCGACGAACCTGACCGGGCGCGACACCGTGGCGCACGCGGTGCCCAATGTCGCGCCGGGCAAGGCCACCGCCTATTTCCGCAAGACCGAGTGCTTCTGCTTCATCCCGCAGAAGTTCACCAAGGACGAGCAGAAGGTGATGCCGGTGCGGTTCGTCGTCGATCCGTCGATGCCGCGGCAGCTCGACCGGATCACGCTGTCTTACGTTTTCTACGACAACTCGACGCGCGTCGGCGCGCTGAACTAGGGAAGAGACCATGGCTACAGCCCACACGTCCGACCATCCGGAAGACAAGTACTACGTCCCGCACGAGAGCCCGTGGCCGATCTACGGCTCCGCGACCCTCTTCGTCTTCATGATCGGCCTCTGCGGCTGGCTCAACGAGTGGTACGGTCCGTGGGTGTTCGCGCTGGGCTTCGTGATGCTGCTCGGCCTGTTCTTCGGCTGGTTCAACACGGTGATCGCCGAGAACCAGAAGGGCATGTACAACCTGCAGGTCGACAAGTCCTTCCGCATGGGGATGATGTGGTTCATCTTCTCCGAGGTGATGTTCTTCGCGGCGTTTTTCGGCGCGCTGTTCTACGCCCGCCAGCTCTCGATCCCCTGGCTCGGCGGCGAGGGCGTGAAGATCTTCACGAACCAGCTGCTCTGGCAGGACTTCCAGACCGCCTGGCCCAGCAACGGGCCCGCCAAGGTCGGTCCGCGCGACGATGGCAGCTTCGAGATCATCCCGGCCTTCGGCCTGCCCGCGATCAACACCGCGATCCTGCTGCTGTCGGGCGTCACGCTGACGATCGCCCACCATGCGCTGCAGGAAGGCAAGCGCGGAACGCTGAACCTGTTCCTCGCGATCACCTTCATCCTCGGCTTCATCTTCCTCGGCCTGCAGGCCGAGGAATACATCCACGCCTACACCGAGCTCGGCCTGACGCTGTCCACCGGCATCTACGGCTCGACGTTCTTCATGCTTACCGGCTTCCACGGTTTCCACGTGTTCCTCGGCGCCGTGATGCTGTTCATCATCTGGCTGCGCACGATGAAGGGCCACTTCACGCCCAACCGCCACTTCGGGTTCGAGGCGGTAGCGTGGTACTGGCACTTCGTCGACGTGGTCTGGCTCGGCCTGTTCGTGTTCGTCTACTGGGTTTGAGCCGACCCACCGCGGCGCAGGAGCCGCCTCTCGAGCTCCTGCACCGCCGCGGCGGCGACCCGGTCGTCTCCCGGGTCCCCGCCGTGCCCAAACACGCCGAGCGGCGCGCGGCCGAGGCGCATCTCCAGCGTCTCGAGGTTCTGCTCGCACAGCGCGAAGCCGGGGTCGACGCGATTACCGACCCACCCGGCGAATTCCAGGCCGGCGCTGCGGATCGCCGCCGCGCTGAGCATCGCGTGGTTCAGGCAGCCGAGGCGCAAGCCCACCACCAGCACGACCGGTAGCCCCAGCGCGAGGGCGACGTCCGCCATCGTTCGCTCGTCGTCGATCGGGGCCAACCAGCCCCCCGCGCCCTCGACCAGCATCAGGTCGGCGCCGCGCGCGAGCGCCGTCGTGGCCTCCAGGATCGGCTCCAGCGTGATCCGCACGCCCGCGGCGCGTGCCGCGAGGTGGGGTGACGCCGGCAATTCGAGGCACCACGGGTTCACGAGTTCGTAGGGTGCGTCGCTGCCCGCCGCCTCGATCAGCGCCAGCGCGTCGTCGTTCCGGGGTCCGGCCGCCGTCGCTATCGCCCCCGCCGCC
>JBIIDW010000524.1:0-2651 GCA_044238215.1 Steroidobacteraceae bacterium | reverse complement strand
GTCCCCGCCGCGGGCGGCGGGGGGGTCGCGGTATCGGTCATCGGTGTCCCCTGGAATGGTCCGGCTGCGGGGACTTGGGGACGCTCAGCGGTTTTTCAAGTCCGTGCCACCCAGTGTGGCGCGCAGCGCGTGACGGACGAGCCCGACGAGGTCGTCGAGTTCGTCCCAGAGCAGCATCAGCCGTTCCAAAGGAGCCGTCGCCGGCTCAGCGGGGCTTGCGCGCCGCGGGGTCACGCGGGGCCGGCTCGTCCTGCCAGGCATCGCGTACGCGCGCTGCCCAGTTCTTGTAGCTCGACCAGGTGTTGATGTTCGACGTGATCGCGGAGTGGCGGCCACGCCCGCCGCGCTGCATGCGGTCCATCCAGCTCGCGTAGGGCGCCGTCGCCGCGGGCGCGGCGGGCGGCGACGCCGGGCCGGGGGCCTCGCGTGCCGGCTTTGCGGCGGCGATCAGGTCGTTGCGGTATCGGCCGGTGGCGCTCATGGTGGACCTCGTCTGCTCGCGGCCAGAGTAGGTCCTGCGTCGCTCGGGACGGAGGAACTGGCTCACACACCGGGCTCGCGAGGTGAGCACCGGAGCGCGTTTCCGCAGCTGAAAAAAGCCGGTTTGCCGCTTATGTCGAACGGCAGGCCCTTGCCGCGCCGGCAGGCCCTTGCCGCGTCAGGCGACGATCCGGTAACAGGGCGGGTATGCCGAGCCTGGAAGCTTCATCCGCTGCTGCGCGACGAAGGCGGCGAGCAGCGCGTCGAGCCGCGCCATCACGGCGGGATCGCCCGACAGCTCATAAGGTCCGTGCCGCTCGATGTCGCGGATGCCGTTTTCCTTGACGTTGCCGGTGACGATGCCCGAGAACGCGCGGCGCAGGTCCGCCGCGAGCTCGTGCACCGGCTGGTCGCGGTGCAGTCGCAGTGTGCGCATCGCCGCGTGGGTGACCACGAACGGCCGCTGGAACTCCTCGTCGATGCGCAGCAGCCAGTTGAAGTTGAACGAGTCGGAACGGCTGCGACGGAAGTCCCGCACGCGCTCCAGGCCCTGGACCATGGCCCGCGCCACCGCGGGCGGATCGTCGATGACGATCTGCAGGCGGTCCGCGGCCGTCTCGCCGACCGTGTCGACGAGGAAGGCGCGGATCTGCTCGAAGTAGCCGGCGCTGCGTCGCGGGCCGGTGAGCACGACGGGGAACGGCTGGTCCGCATTCGCCGGGTCGAGGAGTATGCCGAGCAGGTAGAAGATCTCCTCCGCCGTGCCCGCACCGCCGGGGAACACGACGATACCGTGCGCGAGGCGCACGAAGGCCTCGAGGCGCTTCTCGATGTCCGGCATGATCACGAGCTGGTTGACGATCGGATTCGGCGGTTCCGCGGCGATGATCCCCGGCTCGGTGAGGCCGATGTACCGGCCGTCGACGATGCGCTGCTTGGAATGCCCGATCGTGGCGCCCTTCATCGGGCCCTTCATCGCGCCCGGGCCGCAGCCCGTGCAGACGTCGAGGCCGCGCAGGCCGAGTTCGTAGCCGACCCGCTTCGTGTATTCGTACTCGTCGCGGGCGATCGAGTGGCCGCCCCAGCACACCACGAGGTTGGGCCGCAGGCGGTGGTCGAGCACCCGGGCGTTGCGCAGGATGTGGAACACCGCGTTGGTGACCGCCGCGGGCCGGCTGAGGTCGAAGCGGCCGCTCTCGACGATCTCGTTGGCGATGTAGACCACGTCGCGCAGCACCGCGAACAGCAGCTCCTTGATGCCGCGGATCATCTCGCCGTCGACGAAGGCAGCGGCCGGCGCGTTGCGCATCTCCAGCTTGACGCCCCAGGCCTGCCGCACCAGCCGGATGTCGAAGTCACGGTGCCGGTCGAACAGTTCCTTGGCGTCGTCCGTGTCGCTGCCGGCGTTGAGCACGGCGAGCGCGCACTGGCGGAACAGCGGGTACAGGCCGCCCTGCCCGCTCGACAGCAGCTGCTCGATCTCGTCCTGCGAGAGGCTCTCGAGCGCACCGCGCGGTCCGACGCGCGCGTCGACGAATTCGGGAATGACGACGGTGGCCTCGCGGCCCGGCTCGCGCGACGCGACGCTCACGGGCGGATCTCGATCGGCGTGCCGTCCGGCACGAGCATCCAGATCTCGAGCATGTCGGAATTGCTCACGGCGATGCATCCGTCCGTCCAGTCCTGGGTCGAGTAGTAGTCGAGGTCCCGACGCGGATCGTTCGGCAACCCGTGGATCATGATCGCGCCGCCCGGCGCCCAGCCGTTGCGACGCGCGCGACGCAGGTCGTCGTCGTCGGGGTAGGAGACCTGCATGGACAGGAAGAAATCGCTGCGCGGGTTGCGCCGCACCAGACGGTACTGGCCCTCAGGAGTGCGGAAGTCGCCCTCGCGCTCCTTGTGACCGACCGGGTTGAGCCCGAGGGCGACCCGGTAGGATCGCAGCACCGTGCCCTGGCGCTTCAGGAACAGCCGCCGTTCGCCCTTGCGGACCAGCACGCGGTCGGCCACGGGAAGCACGTCGGGTCGGGTCGACAGCGCCGCGCCGCGGGGCGTCGGCACCGGACCGGTATCCGACGCTCGGGGGATCGAGTCGACGAAGGGCGTCGCGGCGGATGCGGGCGCGGGGACCAGTGCAGGGAGCAGTATTGCGGCAAGTGTGGCGATCGAAC
>JBIIDW010000523.1:0-2653 GCA_044238215.1 Steroidobacteraceae bacterium | reverse complement strand
CGGGTCAAGCAGAAGATGCAGGCCATCGTCGCGGCCAGCCTGCCGCAGACCCGCTCGAAGATCTCGTTCAGCGACTTCATGCCGCCCATGGCGCCGACGCCCCGAAACCAGGTGCTGCGTGCGCAGTATTCCGCCCAGAGCGAGGCCGCCGGCCTCGGCCCGGTGCTGGAACTCGACCCGATGCAACGCGGCGCTGGCGATTCGGCCTGGATTTCGCCCTACGTGGCCACGATCACCGGCCTTGGCACCGGCGGCAGCGGCAGCCACACGGTAAACGAGACGATAGAGGTGGCGAGCCTGCAGAAGCAGGCCAAGCGTGCCGCTCTGCTGATCCGCGCGCTGACGCGCTAGGCGCCGAGCGGCGCCCAGCCTGACGCCAGCAGCGCGGCGGCGGCGGCGGCCATCAGCGCCGTGCTCAGCCAGCCCAGCCAGCGCAGGCTGCCGGTCACGCGATGCTCGCCCATGACGTCGCGGCGCGAGGCCACGAGCATCATTACCACCATGATCGGCACGGCGATGAGGCCATTGAGCACGGCGGCCCAGAACAGCTCGGTGACGGCGCTGGTGGGCGTGAAGGACAGCGCAACGCCACCGAGCGTGGCCAGCGCGATGATGCCGTAGAAGCCGCGACCCTCGCCCCTCTCGAGGTGGAACGAGAGGCTGCCGCGCAGCCCGAGCGCCTCGACAGCGGCATAGGCCGCCGAACCCGCCAGCACGGGCACGGCCAGCAGCCCCGTGCCGATGATGCCCAGCGTGAACAGCAGGAACGTGAGATCCCCGGCCAGCGGTCGCAGCGCCTCGGCGGCCTGTGCCGATGTCTCGATACGGGTGATGCCAGCCGCGTGCAGCGTGGCGGCGGCACACAGGATGATGAAGAAGGCCACCAGGTTCGAAAACGCCATCCCGACGATCGTGTCGAGCCGGATGCGACGCAGGTGCTCACGCACGTCGCTGGGCTCGCCCGCCTCGCGCCGATCCTCGACTTCCTGTCCCGCCTGCCAGAAAAAGAGGTACGGGCTGATGGTCGTGCCGAACACAGCGACGATCATCAGCAGCGCGGAATGATCGAGCCGCAAGCCGGGGTCGATCACGGCGGTCGCCACGACGCCCCAGTCGACGTTCAGGCTGAACACCACTGCCACGTAGCTGAAGAGTGACAGGGTGAGCCACTTCAGCCAGCGTACGTAGCTCCGATAGGGCACGAAGATCTGCAGCAGCAGGCACGCCACCCCGAACGCGATCGAATAGAGCCCCGCGTTGCCGCCCGCCAGCAGCTGCAGCGCCTCACCCATCGCTGCGATGTCGGCGGCGATGTTCAGCGTGTTGGCGAGCACCAGCAGCCCCGCGACGGCCAGCGTCAGGGTTCGCGGAAACACCCGACCGATGTTGCGGGTGAGCCCAGCGCCGGTGACGTGGCCGATCCGCGCGCTGATCATCTGCGTCGCGGCCATGAACGGGAAGGTCACGACCACTGTCCAGAGCATCGCCGTCCCGAACACCGTGCCGGCCTGCGAGTAAGTCGCAATGCCGCTCGGATCGTCGTCGGCCGCTCCGGTGATCAGCCCGGGGCCGATGCTGCGCGCCAGCCGCCTCAGCGGATTGCCCGACCGGACTACCCCCATGTGACTCCGCTGGGGCTCAGGGGCACTTGCCGCCGCGCCATTGCTTCGCCAGAGGGCCGCAGGACCAGTCCTGCCTGTCGGCCGAGCCGATCGGCCACGTCCAGCCCACCGCGTAGGCCCGCAGCTCCGCATCGGTGGTCTCGCCCTGCGCCTCTCTGGGAACCTCGGGGCAACTGCGCTTGGAGACGGGGCTGCAACCCGGGAAGGTCACCTCCACGTCGCTCGGAACGTGATCCATGTCGGGATCGCGCAGGAAGGAATCGGCCGGAGAGAATGCGTACATGCCCTTCGGCGATCCCCACCAGTCGATCGCGTCCTGCCGATGCTGCATTTCGTGCCGCACGGTCTCTGCAAAACAGTCTATGCCGTTGCTCTTTCGCCCCGAGTGGACGCCGTCGGGAGTCTGCTCGGCAACGCAGCCGTGGGGATAAGCAACCACCACCCCGTCGCCCAGCGTGATTGTCTCGGTTTCGTGGTCGTAGATGGCGACCAGGACGTCCGTGCTGTTGGCCTTCAAGGATCTCGGCCTGGAGGAGTAACGGAGCAGCGGTCGAGCGGCCGGCGGCACCGCGTCAATCTGGCTCCAGTAATAGAACCAGTTGGGACTGCGGTCATTGCCTGGGTGGTTCCGCGCGGCGACCGGGAAAAACAGGCGCACGCGCGACTCCACGGCGCAATCGCACAGTCCGGAGCGGTGGCGGGCCGACAGCGGCCTCCCTCCGAAGTCCGTGTTGCGGTCGGGCAGCCCCGACAAGCGGAACTCGACTGCGGCTCCACGCGCATCTGCGGGTACCGACGACAGCCGGGTTGGAGCGACGATCCGAGCCAGCGACCATTCAATCTCGTCATCGACCCTTCTGCCGTTGTACCAAGCGCCACCGCGAGCCCGGATCTGAAGTTCGGCGTTCCCGTCGAACGCGAAATCGCCGTGCCCACCCTCCACCTCGACCTTCTCGATCGTGCAGAACTCCATCCTGAACGGCGCGGACTTAAGGCTGCGGCCGTTGCGGGTATAGGTGATCCCTATCGTC
>JBIIDW010000034.1:0-9672 GCA_044238215.1 Steroidobacteraceae bacterium | reverse complement strand
CCACGGCCTCGCCGGCACGCCGCTGCTGGTGCGCATGACGGGCTGCCCGAACGGCTGCGCAAGGCCCTACCTCGGCGAGATCGGCCTCGTGGGCAAGGCACCGGGGCGCTACAACCTCCACCTCGGTGCCGATGCTGCCGGTCAGCGGCTGAACACGCTGTACCGCGAGAACGTCGACGAGGCCGCAATCCTGGACGCGCTGGACCCGCTGTTCGCCCGCTACGCCGCGGAGCGCAGCGGCGAGGAGAGATTCGGAGACTTCCTGTGGCGATCGCGGATACTTTGATCACGGACGCCCTTGCGGGCGACCCGGCGGCGCTCGACGCACTGAACGACGCCGTCACGGCGCTCGAGGCGGCGCAGCGCGTCGAGTTCGCGCTGCAGCGCCTGCCCGGTGGGCACGTGCTGTCGTCCAGCTTCGGTGCGCAGGCGGCCGTGTCGCTGCACCTCGCAACCCGCATCGCGCCGCGCATCCCGGTGGTCCTCGTCGACACCGGCTACCTGTTCCCCGAGACCTACCAGTTCATAGACACGCTGACGCAGCAGCTGGAGCTCAACCTGCACGTGTACAAACCCCGACTGTCGCCGTCGTGGCTCGAGGCTAGGCATGGGCGGCTCTGGGAACAGGGGCTGGACGGCCTCCAGCAGTACGGCGAGATCGCCAAGGCGGAGCCGATGCGACGCGCGCTGCAGGAACTCGCCGTCGGCAGCTGGATCTCCGGCCTGCGTCGATCGCAGTCCTCGAGCCGCGCGCGGCTGCGCGCGATAGAGGTCGTCGAAGGCCGGTTCAAGATCCAGCCGATCGTCGACTGGACCGACCGGACCATCGGGCGCTACCTCGAGCGGCACGGCCTGCCCTACCACCCGCTGTGGGACCGCGGCTACGTGTCGATCGGCGACTGGCACACCACCCGTTCGCTGCAGGAGGCCGGCAGCGTCGAGGGCACGCGCTTCTTCGGTCTCAAGCGGGAGTGCGGCCTGCACGGCCTGCCGGGCTGAGCATGCAGCGGCTGCCCCTGTTCCTCGACCTCGCGGGGCAGCCGGTCGTGCTGATCGGCGGCGGCAGCGTCGCCGAGCGCAAGTGGCGGCTGCTGGAGTCCACCGGCGCCCGCGTCACGATCGTGGCCCCGCGCCTCACCGACACGCTGTCGGCCCGGGCCACGGCCGGCACGCTGCGGCACGTCGCAGCGGTGTTCGAACCTTCGCTGCTGGACGGTGCGCGCCTCGTGATCGCGGCCACCGACGACCGCGCGGTCAACGCGGCCGTGTCCGCCGCGGCGCGAGCGCGCGGAATCTGGATCAATGCGGTCGACGACCTCGAACTCAGCGACGCGATCGTGCCGGCGATCATCGACCGCTCGCCCGTCATCGTCGCAGTGTCGACGGGCGGCGCCTCGCCCGTGCTGGCCCGGCGCCTGCGCGCCCGGCTCGAGACGCTGCTCGATCCGTCGCTGGGCGCACTCGCGGCACTGCTCGCGCGCTGGCGCTCCCGCCTGATCGAGCGCTGGCCCGACCCGGCGCGCCGGCGGCGCGCGGTCGACGCCCTGCTCGACGGCCCGCTTGCGCCGCCAGGTGCGGTCGAACGTGGCGACGCCCTGCTGGAAGCGGCTCTGGGCCAGCCCGACGCGGCGGAACTGCGGCGCGGCCACGTCACGCTGGTCGGCGCCGGGCCGGGCGACCCGGGCCTGCTGACGCTGGCCGGCCTGCGCGCGCTGCAGCAGGCCGACGTGGTGCTGCACGACCGCCTCGTGTCCCCCGAAGTGCTGGGGCTGGCACGCCGCGATGCCGACCTGGTCGAGGTCGGCAAGACCGGCGGCGGCCCGAGCACGCCGCAGGAGCGCATCCACGAACTGCTGATCGCGGAGGCCCGGGCCGGTCGCCGCGTGGTGCGGCTGAAGGGCGGCGACCCCTGCGTGTTCGGCCGCGGCGGCGAGGAAGTCGCGGCACTGCGGGCGGCGGGCATCGAGGTGGACGTGGTTCCCGGGGTGACCACGGCGCTCGCGTTGATCGGCGCCGGGATACCGCTGACGCATCGCGGCGTCGCCGCCGGCGTCCGGCTGGTCACGGCGCAGCGCGCAGCCGATGGCACCGAGCCGGAGTGGGAGTCCTGGGCACGCACCCGCGACACGCTGGTCGTCTACATGGGCTCGACCGCGGCGGAGACGCTGCGCACACAGCTGCTGCGCCACGGCCGCGACCCGCGCACACCCATCGCGATCGTCGAGCACGTCTCGCTGCCCGGCCAGCGCGTGCTGCGCGGCACGCTCGGCGAGGTGGACTCGCTGCTGCGTCGGCACGGCGTCGGCTCTCCCAGCATCCTGGTGATCGGCGAGGTAGCGGCGCTGCAGGAGCTCGCGGCATGAGCGGCGAGCTGCGTATCGGCGCGCGACGCAGCCCGCTGGCGCGCATCCAGGCGCAGCTCGCCGGCGCGGCCCTGCTCGCGCAGGACCCGGGCCTTCGCATCCGCTACGTGTTCCTCGAGGCGAGCGGCGACCGCTCGGCGGAACCCAGCGCCGCACTCGTCACGGCTCGCGGCGGCTTCACCGAGGACCTCGGCCGGCTGCTCGACGCCGGGGCGATCGACCTCGCCGTGCACTCGTGGAAGGACCTGCCGCTGCCAGCCCGTGCTGCAACCGACGTGTTCGCTTCGCTGCCGCGGGCGGACGCGCGCGACGTGCTGCTGATCCGGCGCGACCGCCTCGACGCCTGCGCCCGCGCCGGCGCAGGCGCAGGCGCCCGGGGCCTGACCATTCTGAGTTCCTCGGCGCGCCGGCGGCTGCACCTCGAGCGCTTCCTCGGCTGGGCGCTGCCGCTGCGCGACGTGCCGGTGCGCTTCGCACCGGTGCGCGGCGACATCGGCACGCGGCTGCGCAAGCTGCTGCGGGGCGATGGCGACGCGCTGGTGATCGCCAAGGCGGCGATCGACCGCCTGCTCGACGCCGATCCCGACCTGCTGGGCGCCGCCGGCGTGCTCGAAGCGACGCAGCTCGTGGACGCGCAGCGCACCGTGCGCGAGGCGCTCGAGGCCTGCCGCGTGCTGGTGCTGCCGCTGCAGGCCTGCCCGGCCGCACCGGCACAGGGCGCGCTGGCACTGGAAGCGAGGCGCGATTCGCGCTGGCTGCCGCTGCTCGGTGCGGTCAACGACCACGACACCTTCGAGACCGTGGGCGCGGAGCGCGCGCTCGCCGGCGAAGTCGGCGAGGACGAACCTCTCGGCGTCACCCGGCTGCGGCTCGACTGGGGCGACGTGGAGTTCGCGCGCGGCGTCCGCGGTGGCGAGCCGTTCGAGCACCAGGCCGTCCACCGCCGCGGGCCCGGCCTGCCGCCGCCGACCCGCGCGGAAGCCCTCTGGAGCGGCGACCTCGACGACGCGCGCGAGCTCGAGCGGCTCGCACTGCCGGAGGCCCCGCGATCCTTCCACGACGGCCACGGCCTGCTCGTCGCGCGCGCCGAGGCGCTGCCACCCGGCAGCGCCGTCGGTTCGCACACGCCGTTGTGGACCGCAGGCCTGGAAACCTGGCGCAGGCTCGCGGCGGCCGGCCATTGGGTCGTCGGCAGCGACGAGTCGCTCGGCGAGACCGGGGCACGGGCGATCCGCGGCTGGTTCCCGCGAGCGGGCGAGTGGCTGAAGCTCTCCCACGAACAGGGCCACGACGCCGGCGTCGCCGGGTTCGTGCCGACGTATCGGCTGCGTCGCTCGCGCCCGCGGCCCGTCGACGGGCGCTCGCACTTCTTCTGGCGCAGCGGGTCGCAGCTGCGGGACTACCTCGCCGCCTTCCCTGGACTGGAACGGGCGTGGCACGGCTGCGGGCCGGGCAACACGCTGGCGATCGCTCGCGGACTGCTCGACCCGCAAAGGCTGCGGCCTTTCCTCAGCGGCGCGCAGTTCCGCGCCGAGCTGCTGCCGTGAGGCGCCTGCAGAGGCTGCGGCGCACGGCCGCGCTGCGCGACCTCTGCGCCGAGACGCAGTTCGGCGCAGCGCAGCTGATCCAACCGCTGTTCCTCGACGAGGCTGCGACCGCACCGCAACCGATCCCGGGCCTGCCCACCGACTTCACCCACGGCGCCGACTCGCTGCTCGCCCAGGTCGACGCCGACCTCGCCGCGGGCGTGCGGCAGTTCCTGCTGTTCCCGGTGCCGGCACGCAAGCAGGCGGACGCCTTCGAGGCCGAGTTCGCCTGCCGCGCGATCGAGCGGATCCGGGCGCGCTGCGGCGATGCGGCGTCGCTGTGGGTCGACACCTGCCTCTGCAGCCACACGCCCGACGGGCACTGCTGCCTGTTCGACGCGCATCACCGCCAGGACCTGCCGCGCACCCACGCGGCGCTGGCGGCGCTCGCGCTGGCCTATGCGGGCGCAGGCGCCGACGGCATCAGCCCCAGCGACATGAACGACGGTCGCGTCGCGCAGCTGCGCGCGGCGCTCGACGCGGCCGGCCACGACCTGACGCCGATCATGAGCTACAGCAGCAAGTTCGCCAGCGGACTGTACGGCCCGTTCCGCGTCGCCGCGCAGTCGACCCCACGGCATGGGGACCGGCGCGGCTACCAGCTCGACGTGCGCTCGCGGCGCGACGCGGTCGCCGCCAGCCTGCGCTGCGCCGAGGAAGGCGCCGACCTGCTGATGGTGAAGCCGGGACTGACGGCGCTCGACCTCATCGGGCCGATCGCCGAGGCCACGGGCCGGCCGACCGGCGCCTACCAGGTGAGCGGCGAATACGCCTCGCTCGCGCTGCTCGCGCGCGAGGGGCTCGGCGACCTCGATGCGCTGCTGCTCGAGACCTGGCAGGTGCTGCGGCGCGCCGGCGCGAGCTTCATCATCACCTACGGCGCGCGCCGCGCGCGTGCGCTCGGCCTGCCCTGACGCCATGTTCGACTACGCAGGATTCTTCGGCGAGAGACTGGACGCGCTGCACCGTGAGCGCCGCTACCGGCGCTTCAGGACGCTCGAGCGCGCTGCGCTCGCGTTCCCGCGCGCCAGGTGGCAGCCGCCGGCCGGTCCTGCGCGCGACGTGGTGGTCTGGTGCAGCAACGACTACCTCGGCATGAGCCAGCACCCGGCCGTGGTCGAGGCCTCGCGCGCCGCGCTCGCGGCGTACGGCACGGGCGCCGGCGGCACGCGCAACATCTCGGGCACCCACGAGCCCATCGTGAGGCTCGAGCTGGAGCTCGCCGCCGTGCAGGGCCGCGAGGCGGCGCTGGTGTTCTCCTCAGGCTACGCGGCCAACGACGCGAGTCTGGCCACCCTCGGCCGACAGCTGCCCGACTGCACCTTCCTCTCGGACGCGGCCAACCATGCGTCGATGATCGAGGGAATGCGCCGCAGCGGCGCTCGTATCGAGGTCTTTGCGCACAACGACGCCACCGACCTCGACGCGCGCCTCGCGCGCATGGACCCGGGTCGCCCGCGCGTGGTCGCGTTCGAATCGCTGTACTCGATGGATGGGGACATCGCGCCGCTGCACGCGCTGGTGGCGGTGGCGAAGCGGCATGGTGCCTTCGTCTACGTCGACGAGACCCACGCGGTCGGCGCGCACGGCCCCGGCGGCGCGGGACTCGTCGCCGCGAGCGGGCTCGGCAGCCTGGTCGACCTGGTGCAGGGCGGGCTCGGCAAGGCCTACGGGGTGGTCGGCGGCTTCGTCACCGGCAGCGCGGCGCTGGTCGACTTCATCCGCAGCCACGCCGCCGGCTTCATCTTCACCACCGCGCTCCCGCCCGCCGTGGCGGCTGCCGCCCGGGCAAGCGTGTGCCACCTGCGCGGCAGCGACGCGGAGCGCGCGGCGCTGTTCGACCGGGTCGCACGCGTCCGTGCGCACCTCGAGCCGCTGGGCCTGGCGCCGTCCACGTCCGCGTCGCAGATCCTGCCGGTGGTGGTGGGAGACTCCGCGCGCTGCGAGCAGGCCGCGCACCGGCTGCTGGCCGGGCATGACATCTACCTGCAGCCCATCAATTACCCCACCGTGCCGCGCGGCGCCGAGCGGTTGCGGATCACCCCGACCGCACTGCACGACGACGCGATGATCGCGTCGCTCGCCGCCGCGCTTCGCGACTGCGTCGACGTGCTGCGGCCGGACTCAGCCGGCGGCGGGCGAGAACCGCGCGAAGTTGCGCCGCGCCGCGGCACCGGCCACGGCGGCAAACGCGAATAGCACGACGATCACGGCCAGCACGCCGCGCAGCACCTCCGCCCGCGGCGCCTCCGCGAAACCGGGGCGCGGCAGCGCGCGGTGCTCGGCGACCGTCAGTCGCCGGCCGGCGATGACCGGGTCATCCACCGCCGCCAGCCAGGCCGCGCGCAGCTCGCGCGCCTGCTGCTCGAATCGCTCGAAGCGCCCCGGGTCGTGCCCGGCGACCGCCAGCAGCGCGTGCTCCGCGAGATCGCGGGGCGACAGCCAGCGCAACGCAGCGGCGAAGCGGCGCTGCGCCTTCTGCGCCGCCTCGAAGGCCTCCACGACCGGGGCGACGCTGCGATCCACCTCGCGCTGCACCAGCACGAAGGTCTTGATGAACGGCGCGACCGCGTCGCCGCGCGTGGCCTCGAGCTCCGGGTGATCCAGCAGGTAGCCCTGCAGCAGCTCGCGGCCGCGCGCCGACGCCTCGTTCTCGGCCGCTCGCGCGGTCGTGATGTACTCGAGCCGCGAGGGCACCGGCGCCGCCTGCCGGGCCACCAGCGTCGACAGCGCCGGCACCACCAGCACCAGCAGCGCCCACAGCAGCACGGCGACCAGGGCGTTGTGCTCGGAACCGCGGTTGCGCGAGGCGATCCACAGCGACACGGCTGCCCAGAACGCCGCGTAGGCGACGATCACCGCCGCCAACGCACCGAGCCCGCCCCAGTCGGGCACGACGCCCGACCAGCCGCCGAATCCGAGCCAGGCGAGGGTCGCGGCCAGCAGCACGACGCCCGTCAGCAGGCCCGCCCGCAACAGCAGCCGGACCACCGCCAGGCGACCGGCACGCACCGGATGGGAGAGCAGGAATCCGAGGGTGCCGCTCTCCCGATCCGCCGACAGCACCGTGCAGCCGAAGCCCAGCCACAGCAGCGGCAGCAGCACCAGCACCAGGAAAGCCAGGTCGAAGCGCCCCCAGCCGAGCAGCACGGGGTTGTCGACCTCCTGGAAGCGGAACATCTCGTGCGCCCGGGTCGTCGCCGAGACGACCGCCCGCGTCGGCCGCAGTTCCGCCTCGCCGATGGCGACGCCGGCCAGCCCACCGGGCGGCAGCCCGATCTCGGTGCGGACGACGTGGGGCAGTCCGGCGCCGGCCGCGGCTGCGATGGGCAGACGCCCGGACTCGAGCCCGGCCAGCTGGCCGGCCTCACGCTCCGCAGCCGCGCGCACTTCCGCAGTACCGGTGCGGAAGTCGGCGAGACGCTCCTGCTGCCAGCGCGTGCCGCTCCAGCCCGCGTAGGCGCAGAGAACCGCCAGCAGCAGGCAGGCGACGGCGAACGGCCGGTCGTGACGCAGCAGCGACCACTCCTGGGCCAGCAGCGCGGCGCTCATCTCGCCTCCCGACGCCGCCCCGCCAGCCACGCCGCCACCCCGAGCGGCAGGACCGCCCAACCCGCGAGCAGCGCGAGGTCGAGGCCGTGGCGCCTGAGGATCGCGGCCGTCGCAGGCGGCTCGTAGTCGAACACCGGCATCCGCGCCCACGTGTCGGCGGGCGCGACGTAGAACGCACGGCCCGCGCCGTCGCGCGCCTGGGTACCGTTGAGCGCCGCGACCAGCTGCCGCCGGTGCGCCTCGGCGGCGTCGCCGAAATGGCGCAGCGCGTAGGGATCGGTGCCGGCCAGCGCCATCGACAGCTCGCGCAGCGGCACGAGCGGCGACAGCACGCCCACGGCGGAGCGCAGCCGACGCTGCCCTTCCTGCGCGGCCCACAGCCGGCCGTAGGCGTAGTCGAACACCGGGGCGTCCGCCTCCTCGAGCCGCTGCAGGTAGACGGCCGTGAAATTCACGGGCAGGTCCTCGATGCGGGACACGCCGTACTGCGCCAGCAGCTCGGCGGTGACCGCCTCCCGCAGCCTGGCCGCGCGTACCTCGGGCTGTTCGCTGACGGGAGCCTGCGCACCCTCGCCGCGGCGGATGCCCGCCCAGAACGCGGTCGCCGACGGGATCGGGTGGCGCGCGGCGGCGACGTCGGTGGCGAGGCGCGGCGCCAGCACCACGAGGAGCACCCAGCCGAGCAGCAGCGCCGCCAGCGCCGTGCGCGCCGCGCGCGTGACCAGCGACACGCACAGCACGATGCCGACGAAGCTGCCGACGTAGAGCAGGTACGCGAGCCCCATCCACGCGAGCCGCCCGCCGTCGCCCGCGGCCGCGTGATCGCCACCGGGGTACAGCAGCAGCACACAGGCGGCGATCGGCAACAGCAGGCCGAGCACGGCGGCCAGCATCGCCGCGGCCTTGCCGAGTGCCAGAGTGCGCAGGCTCAGGCCCTGCGACATCAGCAGCGCGAGGGTACCGCGCTCGCGCTCGCCCGCGACCGCGGCGAAGCCGAGCATGATCACCAGCAGCGGCACGAGGTACTGCAGAACCCACGCGACCGACAGGCTGGCCGACTGGCGATGGCCAGCACCGTCCTCGGCGGGACGGAACTCCGCGAGATTGCGCCGGTGCGCCTCCATCCAGACCATCGAGCCCATCCACGGTGCGACGCCGGGGTCGATGGCCGCTGGACGCAGCACCGGCCGGAACGCGTACTGGCCGAAATGCGCTGCCGAATGCGGGTTCTTGTCACCCTGGCCGAGGAAATTGTCGGTGTCCATCCGCACCGCCGCGACCTGGTCCGACTCCTGCGCCAGCATCGACTGCCAGCCGAGCAGGCCGACCACCAGCATCAGCATGACGCAGCCGCCGCACAGCCAGCGCAGCCGGCCGTCGCGCAGCCACTCCGTCAGTTCGCGCCGGGCGATGACGCCGATCACGCCCAGTCCCTCATGTGCGACAGGTAAATCGACTCGAGGCGCTCCGGATCGACCGCGTCCGCGCGCAGGTGCTCGACCAGCCGGCCGCGAGCCATGATCCCGACGTGCGTTGCGACCTCGCGCGCACGGAACAGGTCGTGGGTCGTCATCAGCACCGCGACGCCGCCCGAGGCCACCTCGCGCAGCAGCACGGTGAACTCGTTGGCGGCCTTCGGATCGAGGCCCGACAGCGGCTCGTCCATCAGCAGCACCTCGGCGCGGCGGGCGAGCGCGATCGCCAGCCCGAGCTTCTGCCGCATGCCCTTCGAGTAGCCGCGCACCGGCCGCTGCAACGCCTGGCGCGCGAGGCCGACGCGATCGGCGAGCGCGAGCGCGTCGCCCGCGGCGACCCGCACGCCGGCGAGCCGCGGGAAGTAGCGCAGGTTCTCCTCGCCGGTCAGCGTCGGATAGAGGCTGACCACCTCGGGGATGTAGGCAAGACGCGCCTTGGTCTCGAGCGGGTGATCCGCGACGTCGAGTCCGCACACGAGCGCGCGCCCGCTGGTGCGGGGCACGAAGTCGAGGAACAGGTTGATCGTCGTGGTCTTGCCGGCGCCGTTGGCGCCGAGCAGGCAGCAGACATCGCCTGGCTCGACCCTGAGGTTCAGGCTCTCGAGCGCGACGACGTCGCCATAGCGCTTGTGAAGGTCGATCGCTTGGAGCACGGCGCCCGTCCCATCCTGCTTGTTCCGGGCTCCAGCGTAATAT
>JBIIDW010000522.1:0-2670 GCA_044238215.1 Steroidobacteraceae bacterium | reverse complement strand
GCGCGGCCCCGGCGCCACTTCGAAGCCGGAATCCCGCAGCAGGCCGTGGAAGTCGCCGCGCACGAACTCCGGCGAGTACGGCTCGACGTTGTCGCGCGAGTCGTAGTCGATGAGGAAGCGCGCGACCGGCGACAGATCCTGCCCCGCGCTCGGGAACTCGAAGATCGAGAATGTGCCGCCGGGTCGCAGCACCCGCGCAACCTCCCGCACCACCTTCTCCGTGATCCGCCACGGGATCTCGTGGAACAGGATATAGGCCATCACCATGTCGAAGTGGCCGTCGGCGAACGGCATGTCCTCGGCGAGCGCCTGGACGAACCTGACGTCGAGCTGACGCTCCACCGCGCGCAGGTGCGCGTACCGCAGCAGCGGCAGCCCCACGTCGAGTCCCGTCACCTCAGCGGCAGGAAACCGTCGCTTGAGCGTGACGGTGGCCTGCCCGATCGAGCAGGCGAGGTCCAGCACCCGCCCGACGCGCCCGTCGGCGGGGGGTGTCGAGGCGCGGGCGAGTTCCTCGTGCAGCGCGTCCTGCTCGTTCTCGCCCTGGTAGAAGACGTGGGTACCGTAGTGGTAAACGATGCCGCCGATCGGATCGTCCGTATAGCCGCCCGGCTGCAGGTGCACCTCGAACCGCGCGTAATCGGGCACCACGAATCCGGGGTCGTACTCCAACCGGCCCGGGCCCTGCCGTTCGGCGCGGGCCATGGCCGCCTCGAGCTCCGCCGCCGCCGGCAGGAAGCTCGCGCGCGTCCTGCGCCACATCATCTCCTGGTGGCTGCGCATGAAGCGCTGCCAGAGCGGCGCGAGCGGCACGCGGTTGATGGAATCCCTCAGCGCCTCGAGCGGGACGGACCCGTCGGTGCGACCGATCTCGCGGGCCACCTGCGCGGTGCCCAGCCGATCGAGCAGCGGGTACATGCGCTGCACGCAGCGCGCCCGGAAGGTCTCGACGAAGTCGAGGTAACTCTCGTCCGCGAGGCTGCCCGTGCGCGGCAGCAGGCCCGCCATGCCGCGGCTCACCGCTGCGAACCGGCGGCTGAAGCTGCCGACGCGGGCGCCACCGGGCGGCGCGAGAAACTGCGGAACACCGCGTCGACCAGCGCCTCGCGCTCCACGCGCCGGCGGGCCTTCTCGCCCGCGTCGGGCACGTGGCGTTCGATCAGCTCCGCCAGCGTCGGCTTGCCACCGCCGCGCGCGAGCAGTTCGTCGAGCACGCTCTCGAGCACGAGCACCCGGTCGTGATACGTCCATACCGCCGCCGTGAGCTCCAGCATCGACTCGAGGATGTTGTCGAGGACCACGTCGTCGTAGTAGCGCCGTCCGGCGCCGTCGATTTCGTGGCCGATGGTGGAGGTCGTCATGGCAATTCTCCTTGGGTCGCCCCGGAAGCACGCAGGCGCGCGAGCTCCCCCGCACCGAGGTCGTAGCGCAGCAGCGCCAGCGCGCTCAGCAGCAGCATCACGGCCGGCACCAGACTGACGGCGATCGAGATCGCCAGCAGCGCACTCTCGGGTTGCTGGGCCTCGCCACCTCGGCTCGACACGTAGCCCATCGCGCCGAGGAACGCCCCCGTGACCGCGAGGCCGATCGCCGAGGCAAATTTCTCCGCCATGGCGTAGAAGCCCGCGAACAGCGCCTCGCGCCGCTCTCCGGTGCGAAGCTGGTCGTATTCGATGGCGTCGGGCAGCAGGGCCTGCCCGGCCAGCAGCGTGCCGCAGCCGACCACGCCCATGATCCCGGCTCGCAGCAGCACCGCCCACGTCGGCTCGCCGGGCTGCGCCCAGAACCACGAGCACTGCAGCGCCGCGTAGGCGACGGCGGCGACCATGAAGGTGCGGCGCTTGTCGACCCGCCGGATCAGCCAGAGCCAGCCGGGCAGCGAGGCGAACATGCCCGCGGTCGAGAACACCGTGAAGGTGCCGAGCGTGGCGTAGCCGCTCTTCAGCACGTGCACGATGAAGTACGTGAAACCGGCGCCGAAGCTCGCCATCGACAGCAGCAGCAGCAGCTTCGAGGCGAGCAGCAGCAGGAACGGCCGGTTGCCGGCGACGCCTGCCAGCATCGATCGCAGCCCCGGCTGCCGGCCAACGGCGACAGGCGCCGAAGGCGCGCCGCTGGTGAGAAAGAAGCAGGCCACTCCGGCTGCAGCGAGCGCCGTGCCGAGTACGACGCTCATCGCGCCATGTCCCGTGGTTCCGCCACCGAACCACACCACGAGGTTGGGTGCAAAGTAGCCCGCGAACAGCTGCGCCACACCGACGAACCCGACGCGGAACGACATCAGCCGCGCGCGCTCGTGGTAATCCCGCGTCATCTCGGTCGGCATGGCCATGTATGGCACAGCGAACACGGTATAGGCGGTGGCGTAGCCGATCAGCAGCAGCAGCACGTAGGACGCGAGCGCGGTTCCCTGCAGACCCTGCGGAACGTTGAACAGCGCGGCGAGCGCGAGTCCGCAAAGCACGGCGCCCAGCAGCAGCCAGGGTCGCCGACGGCCGTGGCGGCTGCGCGTCCGGTCGCTGACCCAGCCCATCAGCGGGTCGGTCAGGGCGTCGTAGATCTTGGACATCGAGATCAGCAGCCCGGCCAACCCGGCGGCCAGCCCGACGTAGTCGGTCAGGTAGCGCATCAGCAGCATGCTGGTCGTGTTGAACAGGATGCCGACCGTCA
>JBIIDW010000519.1:0-2679 GCA_044238215.1 Steroidobacteraceae bacterium | reverse complement strand
TGAACGCCCGCTGGCGTGCACGCGACTACGCGACCAACGTGCTGTCGTTCCCCTCCGCCGGGCCCGAGCGGCGTGCGCTTGGCGACGTCGTGATCTGCGCCGACGTGGTGCGGCGAGAGGCGCGCGAGCAGGGCAAGCGTCTCGATGCGCACTGGGCGCACATGGTCGTCCACGGAGCCCTCCACCTGATCGGCCACGACCACGTCCGCGAAGGCGACGCGCGGCGGATGGAAGGTCGGGAGCGCCGGGTCCTGAGGGCGCTGGGGTATCCCGATCCGTATCGTGATTCCGCGGTCCCGGCAGCGGCACCACGCCGGCGCCGCGCACCGCGCAGGGAGGCAGCATGAACGAGGTTCCGCGGCGCTCGACGCCCGGATGGATCCGCAAGCTCGGCCGGGCGCTTTCCGGCGAGGCGCTGGACCGGGAGGAACTGGTCGAACAGCTTCGCGAGGCGCGCGAGCGCGGCCTGATCGACGGCGAGGCGCTCGACATGCTCGAGGGCGTGCTCGGCGTCGCGGATCTGCAGGTCCGAGACATCATGGTGCCCCGCTCGCAGATGGTCACGGTCCGCCGCGACGAGCCTTCGGCGAGGCTGCTGCCGATCGTCGTAGAGTCCGGCCATTCGCGTTTCCCGGTCATGGACGCCGACCGCGACGACATCGTCGGCATCCTGCTCGCGAAGGACGTGCTGCGCGTGTTCGCCGAGGGCCAGGAGGACCGGTTCGACATCCGCGAGTGCATGCGCCCGGCGGTGGTGGTGCCGGAGTCGAAGCGCGTCAACGTGCTCCTGAAGGAGTTCCGCCGCAATCGCAACCACATGGCCATCGTGGTCGACGAGTACGGCGGGGTCGCGGGCCTGGTGACGATCGAAGACGCCATCGAGCAGATCGTCGGCGACATCGACGACGAGTTCGACGTGGACGACGAACACAACATCCGCAAGGAGGCGGAGCGGCAGTTCGTGGTCCGCGGCGCCACGCCGATCGGCGAGTTCAACGACTACTTCGGCACGGAACTGTCGGACGAGGAGTTCGACACCGTGGCCGGGCTCGTCATGAAGCAGCTCGGGCACCTGCCCCGGCGCGGCGAGACGCTGCACATCGGCGACATCGAGGTCAGGGTGCTGCGGGCGGACCGCCGCCGCGTCGACGCGCTGAAGGTCATCCCGCCCCACGACGTGCAGCCACCCGAGGAGCGGGAGGCGCGGGACTGAGCCCGCGTCGCAAGTTCGCGGCGGCCCTGGCCGCCGGCGCGCTGCTGTCGGCGGCCTTTGCGCCGCTGGGCTGGTGGCCGCTGGCGATCGCCTGCCCGGCGGCACTGATGGCCCTCTGGGAAGGGGAGTCGCCGCGGGGCGCGGCCCGTCTGGGCTTCGCGTTCAGTGCCGGCACGTTCGGCGTCGGCACGTACTGGCTCTACGTGAGCATTCATGGCTTCGGCCAGGCGCCCGTGTGGCTCGCGCTGGGCTTGATGGCCGGCCTCGTCGCGATCATGGCGTCCTATCACGCGCTGCTCGGCGCGTTCGTCGCGCGGTTTCTGCCGGCGCGAGGCGCGGCACGCTGGCTCGTCGGAGTGCCTGCTGCGTGGCTGCTGATCGAGTGGGTCCGGGGCTGGTTCCTGTCCGGCTTTTCCTGGCTGTCCCTCGGCTACTCGCAGACCGACACCTGGCTGGCGGCGCTGGCGCCAGTGGGCGGCACCTACCTGCTGTCCGCGTTGCTGCTGGTGTCGGCCGGAGCCATCGTGATGCTCTGGCGTGGCACGCGTCGGGACCGTGCCATCGCCCTGGTCGCGCTCGTGCTGCCGTGGGCGGCAGGCGTCGCCGCGGCCCGGTTCGAGTGGACCCGGCCGTCCGGCCCTCCGGTTGCGGTCGCCGTGGTCCAGGGCGCCATTCCCCAGGACCAGAAGTGGCTCGACGGCAACCGCGACACGACCATGGATCTGTATCGCGACCTGACCGCGGGCGCGCTCGGCACGCCGCTGATCGTCTGGCCTGAGGCCGCCGTGCCGGACCTCGCCAACAACGTGGTTCCGTACCTGCGCAGCATGGCCGAGGCCGCAGGCTCGCGCGGCTCGACCCTGGTCATGGGTGCGGTGCGAGCCGACCGGCCGGAGCAGGGCGGCGAGCTGCAGTACTTCAACTCCGTGCTGGCGCTGGGCACCGATTTCGCCTGGTACGACAAGCACCATCTCGTGCCTTTCGCCGAGTTCTTCCCCGTGCCGCGCTTCGTCCGCGGCTGGCTGCGAATGATGAGCCTGCCGTATTCGGACTTCACCCGCGGACCGGCGCGCCAGCCGCCGCTGCGCGCGGCAGGTCTGCTGCTTGCGGCAAGCATCTGCTACGAGGACGCGTACGGCAGTTCGCAGCTGCACGCGTTACGCGAGGCCACCGCGCTGGTCAACGTGACCAACGATGCGTGGTTCGGCCGCTCCACCGCACGCTACCAGCATCTGCAGATCTCGCGCATGCGTGCCATCGAGGCGCAGCGCTTTCTGATCCGCGCGGCCAACGACGGCGTGTCGGCGATCATCGGGCCGCGCGGCGAGATCATTGCCCGGGCAGCCGAGTATCGGGCCGAGGTGCTGCGCGGCACGGTGGTGGCCCGCAGCGGCCTGCCGCCGTACGCGCGCGTCGGCAATGTGCCCGTCGTCCTGTTCGCGCTGCTGGGGGTGCTGCTCGCAGCA
>JBIIDW010000520.1:0-2679 GCA_044238215.1 Steroidobacteraceae bacterium | reverse complement strand
CGGCGACCTCATCGAGGTCGGCGACACGGATCGCATCTTCACCAACCCCAGTGCCAAGCTCACCGAGGACTACATTACCGGCCGCTTCGGCTGAGTCCGCGGAGTGCTCGATGGGCGAGGGTCTTGAACTCGAGGGCCACACCAGCAGGTCCTTCGATGCCGAGCTGTCCGTCCTGCAGCTTCGCGTGATCGAGGCAGGCTCTGCAGCGGCGCGCCTCGTGGCCGAGGCGGCGAGCGCATATGTCCGCTGGGACGGGGAGCTTGCCCGGCAGGTCGTCGAGGCCCGTGAGCGTGTTGCGGCGGCGGTTCAGGCGATCGAGGACGATTCCCTGTCCCTGATCGCGCGGCGCCAGCCGGTCGCTGCCGATCTGCGCGCCATTCGGGCGCTGTCGCGGATCGCGTGGGAGTGCGAACGTGCGGCGAGCGCTGCAGCCAGGGTGGCGGTCGCGGTCGTCGGTCAGCCCGGCGTGGCGGCGCAGCGGCCGGGCCCGGCGACCGCTCGCGACGTCCGTCAGATCGCTTGGCTCGCGCACGAGATGCTCGAGCAGGCCCTCCGTGCGTTGGACCGTCTCGATCCGCAGCAGGCGGGTGTCGTGGTCGGACGGGACGCCGAGTTGGACAGGGAGTTCGCCGCCGGGTTGCGCCGCTTGATCAGCCGCGCGATGGAGGACTCCCGGCTGATATCCGTTGCGCTGGATTCCGCGTTCGTGCTGAAGTCCTTCGAGAGAATCGGCGATCACGCGCGCAACGTGTCCTCCCTGGTCATTGGACTTTCACCGCCAGCAAGGCAAGCGAGGCATGTCGACCGTGGATGACGCAACGGGTTTCCCCGGCTCCCGCGAAGTCGTGCTGTCATTTGCCCGGGCCGGGCGACCGCCGGAGGAGATGCTCGAGGCGCTGGCGTCGCTCGGCCTGACCGGGCAGGCGGCCGCGGACTTCGCCGAGCGGGTCCTCGGGGAATTCCTCGCCGAGCACTCGGCAACCCTGGGCGTACCCGGTCCCGTGCCGGTACCGGCGGCGGTGGGCAGCAATGGTCCCTCGACGCTCCGGGTGGACGGGCGCGACGTTCGCGTGCTCTTCACCTGCCTGCTGCCGCGGATCGTGCTGTTCGGCAACGTGCTGTCTGCGGACGAGTGCGACGCGCTCATGGATCTTGCGCGGCCGCGCGTGCGGCGTTCCACCGTCGTCGATCCCGATACCGGCGACAGCCAGCTGCACGACGCCCGGACCAGTTCCAGCACCGAATTCGAGCGCGGCGCGACGCCGCTGCTCGAGCGCATCGAGCGACGACTCGCGACGCTGGTCGACTGGCCCTACGAGCACGGCGAGGGGCTTCAGGTGCTCCGCTACGAGCCGGGCCAGGAGTACGAGCCGCACTACGACTGGTTCGACCCGGCGGCATCCGGTGCTGGGCCGCTGCTGGAGCGCGGCGGGCAGCGCGTGGCGACGATCCTCGTGTACCTCAACGACCCGGAGTGCGGGGGAGGCACATCGTTCCCCGATGCGCACATCGAGATCGGCGCGGTCAGGGGGCATGCGCTGTTCTTCAGCTACGATCGGGCGCACGCGGCAACCCGGACGCTGCACGGCGGGATGCCGGTCGTGAGCGGCGAGAAGTGGGTCGCGACGAAGTGGTTGCGGGAGCGCCCGCACCGCTAGTGCCCGCGGTCGCGGCTCAGTCCGCCGCGCGCAGCAGTTCGTTGATCGACGTCTTCGCCCGCGTCTGTGCGTCGACCTTCTTTACGATCACGGCGCAGGCGAGCGAGTGGCTGCCGTCCCGCGAGGGCAGGCTGCCCGGCACGACGACGGATCCGGCCGGCACTCGCCCGTGGATCGTGACGCCGGTCTCCCGGTCGTAGATGCGCGTGCTCTGGCCGATGAACACCCCCATCGAGATCACGGAGCCTTCCTCGACGACGACGCCCTCGACGATCTCGGAGCGCGCGCCGATGAAGCAGTTGTCCTCGATGATCGTCGGCGCGGCCTGCAGGGGTTCCAGCACGCCGCCGATCCCGACTCCGCCCGAAAGGTGCACGTTGCGGCCGATCTGGGCGCAGGAACCCACGGTCGCCCAGGTGTCGACCATGGTGCCTTCGCCGACCCAGGCGCCGATGTTGACGAAGGACGGCATGAGCACCACGTTGGGTGCGACGTAGGATCCGCGCCGCACGACCGCGTCGGGCACCACCCGCACGCCGCTTGCCCGGATCGCGGCTTCGTCCATCGAGGCGAACTTGAGCGGTACCTTGTCGAAGAAGTGCGTGTAACCGGCGTCGATCAGCCGGTTGTCGTTGGTGCGGAAGTACAGGAGCACCGCCTTCTTCAGCCATTCGTTCACGCGCCAGTGGCCATCGATACGCTCGGCGACGCGCGCGGTACCCGAGTCGAGCATCGCGATGCATCTCTCCAGCGCGTCACGCAGATCTGTCGGAGCCGTGCGCGGGGTGATTTCCGCCCGCCGCTCGAACGCGGCCTCGACCAGGGAGCGGAGTTCGGCCGTGTCGGTCATGGGCGTCTTCCTTCGATGAATGTGCGGAGCCGGTGCGCAGCCTCGACGCAATCGTCGATGCTGGCCACCAGGGAGATGCGCAGGCGCCCGGAGCCCGGGTTGCCCTGGCCAGCGTCGCGCGCCAGGTACGATCCGGGTAGCAGCGTGACGTTCCGGGCGGCGAACAGGTC
>JBIIDW010000521.1:0-2679 GCA_044238215.1 Steroidobacteraceae bacterium | reverse complement strand
CTCGCGCGCCGCGAGCGTCAGCGCGCCGATCGACTCGGGCTCGTCCATCTCGCCGTCGCCGAAGATGCCCCAGACGCGGCGCTGCGCCGTCCTGGCGAGGCCGCGATGCTCGAGATAGCGCAGGAAGCGCGCCTGGTAGATCGCGCTGATCGGCCCGATGCCCATCGATCCGGTGGGGAACTGCCAGAACTGCGGCATCAGCCAGGGATGGGGGTAGGAGCACAGCCCGCCGGCGGTCTCCTGGCGGAAGTTCGCAAGCTGCTGCTCGCTGAGCCGGCCCTCGAGGAAGGCGCGGGCGTAGACGCCCGGCGCCGAGTGCGGCTGGAAGAACACGAGGTCGCCCGGATCGTCGCCCTCCGGCCCGCGGAAGAAGTGCTGCAGGCCGGTCTCGAAGATCTCGGCGGCGGAGGCGTAGGTGGCGACGTGACCGCCCAGTTCGCCGTAGGCCTTGTTGGCGCGCACCACCATCGCCAGCGCGTTCCAGCGCATGATCGCCGTGATGCGCTCCTCGAGCTCGACGTCGCCCGGGTGCACGGCCTGCTGCTCGAGGGGGATCGTGTTCTGGTAGGCCGAGTACGGCGGCACGTTGGCGACGATGCCGAGCTGCTGCGCCTGCTCCTCCAGCCGGCTGAGCAGGAACAGGCCGCGGTCGCGACCCGATGCCTCGACGGCCGCGCGCAGGGCGTCGAGCCATTCGGCGGTTTCGGACGGGTCGATGTCGACAGGATCGGTCGGGTTCATTCGGGCCACCTCCGGGCAGCCCGATACTCTAGACGCCTGTGCGCCGCGTTTGATGCCATCCCGTATCGCCGTTCCCACCGCTCACGGTATGATGTGCTGCCATAAGCGCATAAGGAAGCATGTTGTGCCGCCCGCCCCGCTCGACGCCATGGACCAGCGGATCCTGGCCGAACTGCAGCGCGACGCCCGCCTGACCAACGTCGAACTCGCGCGGCGCGTGCACCTGTCGCCCTCGCCCTGCCTTGCCCGGGTACGCGCACTCGAGCAGCGCGGCGTCATCAAGAAGTACGTGACGCTGCTCGAGCCGCGCCAGGTCGACCTTGGCGTCACCGTGTTCATCCACGTCAGCCTCGAGAAGCAGGTGGACCGGCTGCTCGGCGACTTCGAGGCGCGCGTCAGCCGACTGCCGCAGGTGCTCGAGTGCTACCTGATGACCGGCGACGCCGACTACCTGCTGCGCGTGGTGGTCGGCAGCGTGGACGCCCTGCAGGACTTCATCCTCAAGGAACTCACCCACATTCCCGGCATCGCCAGCATCCGCTCCAGCTTCGCCCTCAAGCAGGTCAAGTACGAGACGGCGCTGCCGCTGCCGGCCGCACCCTGGGGCAGCACGTGATCCGTGTGCTCTCCGTCATCGCGCCGATGACGCAGCTCAACACGCCCTACCCCTCGACCGCCTACCTGACCGGCTTCCTGCGCTCGCGCGGCGTCGACGCCGTGCAGGAAGATCTGGCGCTCGCCCTGGTGCTGCGGATGTTCGCGCCCGCGGGCCTGGATTCGATGCGCGAAGCGGCTGCCGCGCTGCCGGCCCGTCGTCGCTCGCCGGGCCTGCGCGCCTTCCTGGCGAGCTTCGACCGGTACCGCGAGACCGCAGGCCCGGCGCTGCGCTTCCTGCAGGGTCGCGACCCCACGCTCGCGCACCGCATCGCCAGCCGCGCCTTCCTGCCCGAGGGCCCGCGCTTCGCCGCGCTCGAGGCCTTCGACCCCGGCGAGAGCGGCGATCCGCTCGCCTGGGCCTTCGGCGCGCTGGGCACGCACGACCGCGCGCGCCACCTCGCCACGCTGTTCCTCGAGGACCTGGGCGACGTGCTGCGCGAAGCCGTCGACCCGCGCTTCGAGTTCGTGCGCTACGCCGAGTCGCTGGCGCAGGGGCAGCCGAGCTTCGAACCGCTGGCCGCCGCGCTCGCCGCGCCGCCGACCGCGGTCGACCGCTGCCTGCAGGCGCTCGCGACCGAGGCGCTGCGCCGCCACCGACCCACGCTGGTGCTCGTCTCGGCGCCCTTCCCCGGCACCGTGTACGGCGCGTTCCGCATCGCCCAGGCGATGCGCGCCGAGGCCCCCTCGCTGCGCCTCGCGCTGGGCGGCGGCTACGTCAACACCGAGCTGCGCGGCCTGCGCGAGCCGCGCGTCTTCGACCATTTCGACTTCGTCACGCTCGACGACGGCGAGCGGCCGCTGCTCGCGCTGCTCGAGCACCTCGACGGCGGCCGGCCGCGCGAGCGGCTGGTGCGCACGTTCTACCGCGAAGAGGCCGCGGGCGCCGACGCGACGGCGGTCGTGCGTTACGCCGACGCGCCTGAGCCCGACGTGCCCTTCGCCGAGACGGGCACGCCGACCTGGGACGGGCTGCCGACCCGCGACTACCTGTCGCTGCTCGACATGCTGAACCCGATGCACCGGCTGTGGTCCGACGGCCGCTGGAACAAGCTGACGGTGGCGCACGGCTGCTACTGGAAGAAGTGCGCGTTCTGCGACGTCACGCTCGACTACATCTCGCGCTACGAGGCGGCCTCGGCCACGCTGCTCGCCGACCGCATCGATGCGATCGTCGCCGAGACCGGCCAGAGCGGCTTCCACTTCGTCGACGAGGCCGCGCCGCCGAAGGCGCTGAAGGCGATGGCGCTGGAGCTGCTGCGCCGCGGCACCAGCATCTCGTGG
>JBIIDW010000518.1:0-2682 GCA_044238215.1 Steroidobacteraceae bacterium | reverse complement strand
GTCGGACAGGCTGGCCGAACCCACCTCGAACAGCAGGTCGTTGCGGATCTCGATCTCGACCCGGTCGGCGTAGCGCCGCACGGTCAACTGGTCGCTCATCACCAGCGACGCCATCGCCCGCTCGACCCGCAGCGCGATCAGCTCCAGCGACGGCACCGGCGCACCGGGCAGCGCCCGGCTGGGCAGCGCGCCGGCCGGCCGGGGTGTGACCGCGGCGCCCGGTGCGGGCGCTCCGGACAGGCCTGGCGTACCGGGATCCACCGGCTCCAGCCGCATCGGGGTACCGCGGAACGCCGCGGAAAGCGCGTCGGAAAGGACCCGGTACTTGCCCTCGTTCACCGACGAAACCGCGTACATCACCATGAAGAATGCAAGCAGCAGCGTCAGCAGGTCCGCGTAGGGGATGACCCAGGCGTCGTGGCGGTGTTCGTGCGGCGGGGCGCGGCGACGTGGCACGGGACGGACTCCTCTAGTGCTGCACGAAGCCGAGCAGCTTGGACTCGATCGCCCGGGGGTTCTCGCCCTCGGCGATCGACGCCAGTCCCTCGATGATCATCTCGCGGGTCTGGGTCTGCATGGCGACCAGCGCCCGCAGCTTGGCCGCCGCGGGAAGGAACAGCAGATTCGCGAGCGCGATGCCGTAGACCGTCGCGACGAAGGCCGCGGCGATGCCGGCCCCCAGCTTGCTCGGGTCGGTCAGGTTCTGCATCACCGACATCAGTCCGAGCACCGCGCCGATGATGCCCAGCGTCGGCGCATACACGCCCATCCCCTCGAACACGCGCGCACCGGCGTAGTCGGCCTGCTCCCGCGCCACCAGGTCCACCTCGAGAATCGAGCGGATCCGATCGGGTTCCGCGCCATCGACGACGAGCTGCAGTCCCTTGCGCACGAACAGGTCGCGTTCGGCGCCGATCGTGCCCTCCAGCGCCAGCAGGCCCTGGCGCCGGGCCCGATGGCTCCAGCCGACGATGCGGTCGATCAGGTCGCGCCGGTCGAGCGGCGGCGGCCAGACGATCCACGGGAACATGCGCAACGCGTGCCGGAGCACGGGCAACGGCGTCTGCACGCAGATCGCCGCGAAGGTCCCGACCACGACGATCATCAGGGCCGCGCCGGACAGCAGCATCGACAGCGAGGCCCCCTTCAGCCAGGAACCCGCCAGCAGCGCCGCGATCGCGCCGGCGAGGCCGCCGATCGTCAGAAGGTCCAGGGGCCGTCGGCCCGGTGCGGGGCTGCCGGCGTTCATTCGCCGCCTTCGACGCGGTCGCGCCAGTCGACGAGCCGCGCCTTGAGCCGCGTCAGCGCCTGGCCGTGAAGCTGGCAGACGCGCGACTCGGTGACCCCGAGCACGCGACCGATCTCCTTCAGGTTCAGCTCGTCCTGGTAGTAGAGCGACATGATCATCCGTTCGCGCTCGGGAAGCCGCTCGATCTCCTGCACCAGTGCCGCGCGAAAGCCATCGTCGGCTGTCTCGAGGAAGGGGTCGGACATGTCGTCGCCGGCGTCCGCGCCCTGTCCCTCGTCGAGGCTCGCGACCTGGCAGCAGGCGGCGTCCTGCAGGATCTGGTGGTATTCGTCGAGCCCGATGCCCATGTGCGCGGCCACCTCGGCGTCGCGTGCCTCGCGTCCCGTCTCCCGCTCCACCGCGCGGATGGCCTGCGCGGCTTCGCGCGACTTCCGGTGCACCGAGCGCGGTGCCCAGTCGAGCTTGCGCAGTGCGTCGATCATGGCTCCGCGGATCCGGATCCCGGCGTAGGTCTCGAAGCTCGCGCCGCGGCCGGTCGTGAAGTGTTTCTTCGCCTCCAGCAGTCCGAGCATGCCGGCCTGGATCAGATCATCGACGTCGACCGAGGGCGGCAGGCGCCCGGCGAGGTGGTAGGCGATCCGCTTGACCAGTTCCGCGTGCCGCAGCACCAGCGCGTCCGCCTCACCGCGGGCGGCGGCTGCGGCGTACGCGTTGATCGCATTCATCGAACCAGCTCCAGGCGCGGCGTCGGCCGCTGCACCAGCCGCTCGGCGAAGAACTCGATGTTGCCGCGCGTGCCCGCGGGCACCGGCCAGCGCTCCGCGCGGGTCGCGAACTGGCGCAGGGCGCGCGCCGAGGGGCTCGCCGGATAGGCCGACAGCACCGGCTGCTGCTCGCGTATGGACTTGCGCAGCCACGGGTCCTCGGGCACCTCGCCGCCGAATTCGAGCGTCACGTCGAGGAACTTTCCGGTGACCCGGTTCAGCGTGGCGAACAGCCGCTCGCCCGCTCCGGGCTGCCGGACCATGTTTGCGAGTACCTGGAACCGCCCGACGCCGTGGTTGCGGCTGAGCACCTTCACCAGCGCGTAGGCGTCGGTGATGGAGGCCGGTTCGTCGCACACCACGACGACGACGTGCTGCGCCGCCTGCGCGAGCTGCAGCACGCCTGGCGCGATTCCGGCAGGCGTGTCGACCACGAGGGCATCGAGCTCGTCGCCGAGGCTGCTGAACGCTCTGACCAGACCGACGTGCTCCGCGTCGCCCAGGCTGGCGAGCCGCGCCACGCCGGAGGCGGCCGGCACCACGCCAAAGCCCTGCGGCGACTGCACGATCACCTCCTGCAGGCTGCGCTCGCCGCAGAGCACGTGCGCCAGCGTGTGCCGTGGCGTGATCCCCAGCAGCACGTCGGCGTTGGCGAGCCCGAGGTCGCCG
>JBIIDW010000515.1:0-2687 GCA_044238215.1 Steroidobacteraceae bacterium | reverse complement strand
TCGGTCTCGAGTGCCGCAAGCTGCTCGCCGCGCACCGGCGCGCTGGCGGCGGGCATCATGACGGCGGCGTCCCAGCGCAGCAGCGCGAGCGCGCCGCGCAGGGCGTGGAGTCGCTTCCACTCCTGTTCGAGCTGCTTGTAGGGAGAGAGGGCCATCGGGGCAGGGTTCCGCGCGGGAACCCATTCTACTGCCGGCGCCGTGCCCGGCCGCTTCACGGCCGGCAGAAAACCCGACAGATCATGGACTTATGTCCAAAAACGCCGGTTGACAGGCGCTCAGGCCGCGGCCACGAACAGACCCACGCAACAGCCGAGACCGGCGATCCAGACCAGCGAGCGCAACGCGGCCAGGTCCTTGACGTAGCAGGCGATGAACAGCACCCGGGTGACGAGGAACGCGCCCGCCAGCAGGTCGACCGTGGACTGCGCCGCGCCGGCCACGTGCGCCGTGAGCACGGCGGCCGCGAACATCGCCAGCGCCTCCCACGAGTTCTGCTGGGCGGCGTTGGCGCGCGCGCGCCACCCCTCCTGGCGAGCCAGCCACTCGCGCGGGTGGCGGTTGTCGAAGCCGCCCCACTTGGAGAGGCCGGCGCAGACCAGCGGCAGCAGCGAGACGACGAGCAGGCACCAGAGGGCGAAGGTCATGACGATTCTCCCGGGAGGCTGCGACCCGAGGCGGGCGCCGCGGCCGGCGCACCGTCGGTGCCGCTGCCGGCACCGGCGCCGCGCGCCAGCAGGCGCTCGATCAGGTCGCTGACGTAGTGGGGCGAGCGCGTGTTGCGCGCGAACAGGGCGTACAGCGCAGGCACCACGAACAGCGTGAGCGCCAGCGAGAAGATCGTGCCGAAGAACACCGCGGCGCCGATCGAGTGGCGGCTCTCCGCGCCGGCGCCTGTCGCGATCATCAGCGGCACCGCGCCGAAGGCGGTGCAGAGGCTGGTCATCAGCACCGGGCGCAGGCGGATCGCGGCCGCCTCGACCACGGCCTCGACGTGGTCGAGGCCGCGATCGCGCAGCTGGTTGGCGAACTCGACGATCAGGATGCCGTTCTTGCAGGCGATGCCGATCAGCATGATCGCGCCGATCTGGCTGTAGACGTTGATCGACGAGGCGTAGAGCCACAGGCCGACCAGCGCCCCGGAGATGGCGAGCGGCACCGTGGCGAGGATCACCAGCGGGTGCACGAAGCTCTCGAACTGGGCCGCGAGCACGAGGTAGACGATCAGCAGCGCGAAGCCGAAGGTCAGCCACATCCCGGAGCCGGCGTTGCGGAATTCGCGCGACTCCCCGTCGTGGTTGATCCGCAGTCCCTGCGGCACCTCCTCGCGGATGACGCCCTCGACGTACTCGAGGGCCTCACCGAGCGAGTACCCCGGCGCGAGGTTGCCGCTGATGTTGATCGAGCGCAGCCGGTCGAAGCGGCGCAGCGCCGAGGGGCCGGCCGTCTCCTCGACCGTGACCAGCGACGACAGCGGCACCATCTCGCCGCTGCGCTCCGAGCGCACGTACAGGCTGCGCAGGTCTTCGATCGACGCACGGTCCTCCTCGCGCGCCTGCAGCACGACGTTATATTCCTCGCCGCCGCGCAGGAAGGTGGTCACGATGCGCGAACCGAGCATGGTCTCGAGCGTCCGGCCGACGTTCTGCAGCGACACGCCGAGGTCGGCGGCGCGGTTGCGGTCGATCCGCACCTGCAGCTGCGGCTTGCGCTCCTGGTAGTCCGAATCCAGGTTGAGTATGCGCGGGTTCTCGCGCTGGATCCGCTCCATGATGACGTCGCGCCAACGCGCCAGCTGCGCGTAGTCGCCGCCGCCGATGACGACCTGCAGCGGCTTGCCGCCTGCGCCGCCGCCGTGCATGCCCATCGAGGGCGGCTGCACCACCACGATGCGCACGCCGGTGATCCCCGCGGTCCGCGCGCGGATGCGCTGTGCGACCTCCTGCGCGCTGTCCTCGCGCTCGCTCCAGACGGTCATCGGCAGGAACACCGTCCCCGCGTTGACCTCGCCCGCCGTGCCGAAGGTGCCGAGTCGCGCGATGGCGCGCTTGCCGTTGCCCGCCTTCACCTCGTCGAGCACGACCTCCTCGACCTGGCTCAGGTAGCGGTCGAGGTTGGCGAGGCTCGCGCCCTCGGGCGCCATCACCATGACGGGCAGCATGGCGCGGTCCTCGAGCGGCGCGAACTCGTTCTGCAGCTTGAGCCACGGCACCGGCTTGCCGAACACGGTCAGCGACACGATGACCACCGTCAGCGCGGCCGCGCCAGCCGCGATCGCCGCCGGCCGACGCCCGCCCATGGCGGCGCGAAGCGCCGCCTCGTACGAGGCCGCAAGCGACTGGAAGCGCGCGTCGAGGCCAGCCGCGAAACGCCCGCGGCGGATGCCCCCCGCGAACAGCTTCGAGCACATCATCGGCGTCAGGGTGAGGGCCACCAACGCCGAGAACCCGACCGCGGCCGCCACGGTGACTCCGAACTCGCCGAACAGCCGGCCGAGCGTGCCGCCCATGTAGGAGACCGGCACGAACACCGCCATCAGCACCAGCGTGGTGGCTACCACCGCGAAGCCGATCTCGCGACTGCCGTTCAGCGCGGCGATCAGCGACGGCTCGCCGGCCTCGATGCGCCGCGCGACGTTCTCGAGCACCACGATCGCGTCGTCGACGACCAGGCCGATGGCGAGCACCGCG
>JBIIDW010000516.1:0-2687 GCA_044238215.1 Steroidobacteraceae bacterium | reverse complement strand
CATCTCGCGCATGCCCGGGCCGCCGCGCGGGCCCTCGTAGCGGATCACGACCACGTCGCCGGCCTTGACCTTGCCGGCCAGGATGGCCGCAGTGGCCCGCTCCTCGCCGTCGAATACGCGCGCCCGCCCGGTGAACGACAGGCCCTCCTTGCCGGTGATCTTCGCGACCGCACCCTCGGGTGCGACGTTGCCATACAGGACAACGAGATGGCTGTCTTTCTTGATGGGATTGTCGAAGCTGCGGACGATGTCCTGCCCCGCGGGGTAATCGCCGACGCCCTCGAGATTCTGCGCCAGCGTGCGGCCGGTGACGGTGAGGCAGTCGCCGTGCAGCAGCCCGCGGTCGAGCAGCCGCCGCATCAGCGGCTGGATGCCGCCGATCGCGATCAGTTCCGACATCGCGTAGCGGCCGCTGGGGCGCAGGTCGGCGAGCACCGGGACGCGGCGGCCGATGCGCGTGAAGTCGTCGAGCGTCAGCTTCACGCCCGCCGCGCGGGCGATGGCGAGCATGTGCAGCACGGCGTTCGTCGAACCGCCCACCGCGATCGTCACCGTGATGGCGTTCTCGAAGGCGCGGCGCGTGAGGATGTCGCGGGGAGTGATGCCCGCCCGGACGAGCTGGACGACGGCTTCGCCGGCCCGGAAGCTGTCGCTGCGCTTGTTCGGGCTGACCGCCTCCTGGGCCGAGCTGTCGGGCAGCGACAGGCCGAGCGCCTCGATCGCCGAGGCCATCGTGTTCGCCGTGTACATCCCGCCGCAGCTGCCCGGCCCGGGGATCGCCGTGCGTTCCACCTCGAGCAGTTCGGCGTCGCTGACCTTGCCGGCGGCGTGCCCGCCGACGGCCTCGAACACCGACACGATGTCGCGGCGCCTCGCGCCGGGCCGGATCGTGCCGCCGTAGACAAACACCGCCGGCCGGTTGAGGCGCGCGATCGCCATCGCGCAGCCCGGCATGTTCTTGTCGCAGCCACCGATCGCGACGAAACCGTCGAAGCCCTCCGCGCCGACGACGGTCTCGATCGAGTCGGCGATGACCTCGCGCGACACCAGGGAGTAGCGCATGCCCGGCGAGCCCATGGAGATGCCGTCCGACACCGTGATGGTGTTGAACAGCACGCCCTTGCCGCCCGCTGCGTTTGCACCCGACTCGGCTTCGCGCGCGAGCTCGTTGATGTGCATGTTGCAGGGCGTCAGGTTGGCCCAGGTCGAGGCGATACCGATCTGCGGCTTGGCGAAATCGGCGTCCGTGAAGCCCACCGCCCGGAGCATCGCCCGCGACGGCGTCTGCTTCGGCCCGTCCACCACCAGCCGTGACCAGCGCCGTGGATCCGTGCCGTGGCCGCCTGCCCTCTTCCCTGCCATCGCTCGCGCTCCTGCGCCGCGCCGCGGCGCGCTGTGAATCATGGCGGGAAGCCTAGCACCCCCACCCGGCCGGCGCGCGGCCGGCCCGGCGCGTGGCGCACTCAGCTGCCCGTGTCGGCCAGCCGGTGCTCGCGCAGGCTGATGATCACGACGCCCGCCAGGGTCAGCGCGCCGCCCACCACCAGGCGCAGCGTCAGTTCGTCGTCGAGCAGCCAGATGGCGAAGCACACGGAGAATACCGGTGACAGCACGGTCAGCGGCGCGATGCGCGTCACCGGGTGGCGCGACACCAGGTGGAAGAACACCGTGTGCCCCACCAGCGTGCCGAGCAGTGCCGTGTAGGCGAGCGCGCCCCACGCTCGCCACGACACGTCGGCGAGTCCGGCGGCGGTGGGCTGCTCGATGAGCAGCGCGAGCACGCCCAGCACCGGCAGGCTGATCCAGCTGAACCAGGCCTGGATCTCCAGCGGCGCGAAGCCCGGCAGCCGCTTCAGCGCGATCACGCCGAGCGAACCGACGAGCGCCGAGGCGACGACCAGCAGCAGGCTGGGCCAGTACGCGAATGCCGCCGGATCGAGGCCCATCACCAGCACGCCGGTGAACGACAGCGCGATGCCGCTCCAGCGCCGCCAGCGCACCGTCTCGCCGAGCAGGCCCACCGACAGCAGCGTGGTGAACGGCACGGTCAGCTGCGAGGCGATGGCCACGGCGCTGACGTTCTCCGCCAGCGCGAGCCCGGCGAACAGCAGGGCGAAGTTCAGCCCCCCGGCCAGCAGCGCGGCGACCACCATGGCGCCCATGCGGCCGCGGATCACCCGCAGGAACGGGAAGGTGCAGGCGGCGACCACCGCGAAGCGCAGCGCGGAGAACACCAGCGGCGGCAGTTCCTCGAGGCCGAACTTGCTGACGACGAGGTTGAGCCCCCAGATCAGCGTGATGGCGATGAGCAGGCCGAGGTCCCGCGCGGGAACGTGGGTCATCCGCAGCGTTCGCGCACCAGCCGCTCGACCAGGCGAAGGGACTGCGCTTCGGCGCCGACCGGCCTGCCGGGCCGGTCGCGAGGGTTCCACGCGTAGAGGTCGAGGTGTGCCCAGCGGCGCCCGGGCGACACGAACCGGCGCAGGAAGAGAGCGCCGAACACCGCACCGGCGAAGGCCGTGCTCGACACGTTGGCGAGGTCGGCCACCCGGCTGGACAGTTCCTCGTCGTAGGGTTCCCACAGCGGCAGCCGCCAGGCCGGGTCGGATTCGGCGTCGCCGCAGGCCAGCATCTGCGCGGCCAGGGCGTCGTCCGGCGTGAACAGCGCGGGGAGGTCGGGGCCGAGG
>JBIIDW010000514.1:0-2690 GCA_044238215.1 Steroidobacteraceae bacterium | reverse complement strand
GTCTGCAGCACGCCGTCGATGATCAGCGCGAAGCTGTTCTCGGCGTCGCGGGCGCCGTTGATGCCGCGGATGTTGACCTGCGCGTCGGCCACCTCGGCGGCCTGCACGAGCGAAACGCCCGGCGTCAGGCGTACGAAATCACCGGCTCGCTCCACGGCAGCGGCCTCGAGCGTGTCGGCGGTGAGCGCCGTGATGGAGGCCGGCACGTCCTGCAGCGCTTCCTCGCGCTGCCGGGCGGTGGTCACGACCACTTCCTCGAGCAGCTGGTCGGCGGCGACGTCCTGGGCGAACGCGGGCTGCCCGGCGATCGCGGCGCCGACGGCTGCAGCGACCGTGATGCTCAGGCTGTGGGAGAGCTTGCGGGCTCGGGTGGTGTACATGGGGGCTCCGTGGAAGATGGGGGGGATTTCCCGGCCGTGCGGGCCGGCTTCCGTATCGAAGGGCGCGATGCTAGCAGAGTTGCTCCACAGCAACCAAGAACCCGCAGCGAAAGCCGACTTGTTGCAGATTCGCAACGCAATCCCCGGGAGCGGCCGGACCGGCAGCGCGCTGCGGGCACAAACTGCAGAACGGGCGCCGGGGCCGGGATCCGGGCGGCGCGCGCGCCGAATCGGCATCATCCACGGCTCGGAAGTCCGCGGAGAGCCTCGTGACCACCCCTGCCCCTGCCCCAGTCCCTGTGCCGGCCATCGACATCGTCAGCGGAATCTGGACCCAGGACGCGCTGTCCCACCGGCCCGGATGGCAGGAGCAGTTCTTCGCCGGCAAGATGAAATCCAAGACGAACATGCAGGGCGTTTCGCTCGAGGAGCAGCTGGCGCAGATGACCGACGCCGGCATCGAGCGCGCTTTCCTGTTCGCGCCCAAGGCCGGCCGCAAGGGGCTGCCGGGCTCGTTCCACCTGCCCTACGAGGTCGTGGCGCGGGCCACCGAGAAGTACCCCGGGCGGTTCCACGGGCTGGCCGGTATCGACCCCTTCGAGGGCATGAGCGGGGTGCGCGCGCTGGAAGACGCGGTGAAGAACATGGGCTTCATCGGCGCGCACCTGTACCCGCACTGGTTCGACCTGCCGCCGGACCACGCCAAGTACTACCCGTTCTACGCCAAGTGCTGCGAACTCGGCGTGCCGATCCAGATGCAGGTTGGCCAGTCGATGGTCTACGCGAAGGAGCAGCCCATGCGCAGCGTGGGCCGTCCGATCCTGCTGGACGGCATCGCCTGCGACTTCCCCGAGCTGAAGATCATCGGGATCCACGTCGGCATTCCCTGGACCGACGAGATGATCGCGATGGCGTGGAAGCACGAGAACGTGTTCATCGGCTCCGACGCGCACAGCCCGAAGTACTGGCCGAAAGCCTTCGTCAACTACATCAATTCCTACGGCCAGGACAAGGTGCTGTTCGGCACCGACTTCCCGGTGCTGGGTTTCCGGCGCACGATCGACGAAGTGCTGGGCCTGACCCTCCGCCCGGAGCCGCTGGCGAAGTTCCTGCGAGGCAATGCGCTGCGCGTGTACGGACTGGAAGGCTGAGTCGCCCCGGCGTCAGTCGCCGCCGCGAGCGACCGTACCCGCGGCCTGCTCCGCCGTCATCGCGGCACCGCTCTCCGTCAGCTGCCGGATCTGCTCCGCGGAAAGACCCGCCTCGCGCAGCACGTCCTCCGTGTGCTCGCCCAGGCGCGGCGCGTGACGGCGGTTCTCCACCGGCGTGCCGCCGAAGTTCACCGGGAAGGCCGGCATGCGCAGGCGCCCCTCCGTGGGATGGTCCGTGAACTGCCAGAAGCCCGTCTCGACGAGGTGCGGATCGGACATCAGGTCCTCGAGCGTATTGACGACGGTGAGCGGCACGCCCGAGCCCTCGAACACCTGCAGCCACTCCTTCGTCGTGCGCGTCGCCATGATCTCGCCCGTCTTCGAGTAGGTGGCGTCGATGTTGCGGACGCGGTCGGCCAGGGTACGGAAAGTCGGTTCCGCGATCAGTTCCGGATAACCCGTGAGCCGGCAGAATTTCTCCCAGTGGGCGTCGAGGTAGGGAAGGATTGCGATGTATCCGTCCTGGGTGCGGTAGGGCTTGCGGTGGTGGCTCATCAGCCGCACGTAACCCGGCTTGCCCTTCGGAGGATCGAAGGTCATTCCCCACAGATGCTCCGCCATGACCCAGTGGACCATCGTCTCGAACATCGGCACCTCGAGCTCCTGGCCCTCGCCCGTCCGCTCGCGGTGGAACAGCGCGCCCAGCACCGCATAGACCACGGTGAGCGCCGTGGTCTTGTCGGCGACGATGGTCGGCAGGTAGCGCGGCTCGCCGAGCACCATCGCATTGAGCATGGCAATGCCGCTGACGGCCTGGATGGAATCGTCGAGCGCACCGAGCTTGCCGTAGGGCCCCTTCTTCGAGTAACCGTAGGCAGCGCAGTAGATCAGCCGCGGGTTGACCTTCTTCATGTCGGCGTAGTCGATGCCGAGCTTGGTCATGACCTGCGGGCGGTTGTTGTGGATGAACACGTCGGCGTCGCTGACCATGGCCAGAAGCGCGTCGCGCGCACCGGGCTTGTTCAGGTCGAGGACGATGCTGCGCTTGTTGCGGTTGCAGGTCAGGTAGAGCGCCGCCATGCCGGGGTGGTTGGCCGCGCCGAGCGTGCGGTTGCTGTCGCCGCGTGGCTGCTCGATCTTGACCACCTCCGCACCCATG
>JBIIDW010000513.1:0-2691 GCA_044238215.1 Steroidobacteraceae bacterium | reverse complement strand
GGTCTCGAGGCCCTGGGCCTCCCGGTGCGATCGTGGTTCGGGCAAGACCAGTTGATCACGTTTGCCGACCACGAGCGCCCCCTGACCAAACTGCTCGAGGCCTTCGATCGGCTGAACCTGCGCCGCGCGCGGATCGGCATGGAAGAGCACGGCTGGTTCTTCACGGTCGCAATGCAGCGGGAGCTCGCCACGCTCGCTCCGGAAGTGCGAACGGTGGATGCCGGACGCATGGTGGAGGAACTCCGCAAGGTGAAGTCGCCGGCAGAGGTAGCGATGATTCGCGAAGCCTGTCGCATCGCGCAGGTCGGCATGCAGGCGGGTATCGACCACTTTGAATCGGGAATTACCGAAGCGGCGCTGTCCGGGCACGTGCACAAGGCGATGATCGAGCAGGGCTGCGAGTACGTGGGCCTGCCTGTGTTCCTCATGTCCGGCCATCGCCAGCTCGCACCGCACTCAGTGTGGTCGAAGGACAAGAAGATCGTCACGGGCGAAAACGTCTTCCTCGAGATCGCCGGGACCGTGAACCGTTACGCGGGCGCGATATTCCGCACTCTCGTCGTGGGGCCTCCCTCGCGGCGCAACGTCGAGAACATGGACGTCGCCATCGGGATGCTCGAGGCAGCGATGTCGGCAATCCGTCCCGGGGTCACCTCCGAGCAGGTCAATCAGGCCGTCGGGCGCGTGGCCGAGAAGCACGGGGTGCTGCTGCGCAAGCGCTGCGGCTACTCGATGGGTTTGAACTTTGCCCCGGACTGGGGTGAGGGTGCGTTTCTGGAGCTCGCGGACGCGGACCAGACGATACTCAAGGCCGGCATGGTGTTCCATCTGCCGGAAGCGGTTCGTCGCCCCGGTGAGCCCCTGGTGGCCACCAGCGAGACCGTGCTCGTCACAGAGACCGGCTGTGAACCGCTCACTCACTTTCCGCCTCGCGGCCTGATCCAGGTCTGATCGCCGCCATGTCGGGCGCGCATCCTGGCCGGACGGTCGCCGCCGCCATCGACGAGCAGGCCCTGTGGGACCTGCTGATGCGGGTCGGACGGATCGGCGGGCTGCCCAACGGCGGAGTCAATCGCCAGGCGCTCACGGCAGCGGACACCGAGGCAAAGAACTTCGTCGTCGACTGGGCTGCGGCGCACGACCTCAGGAGCTTCCAGGACGAAGCAGGAAACCTCTTCGTACGCATGGAAGGCTCCGACCCGAACGCCGCTCCGGTGCTGCTCGGATCCCATCTGGACAGCCAGCCGACCGGTGGCAAGTTCGACGGTGCCTACGGCGTGATCGCCGGGCTCGAGGTGCTGCGCGCTATCCGTGCGCTGGGCGCGAGGCCGGGCCGGCCGATCGAGGTCGTCGCCTGGACCAATGAGGAAGGCAGCCGCTTCCTTCCCGGGGCAACCGGATCGAGTGCGTTCGCCGGCACCCGCACCCTCGAGGCCATGATCCAGGCGCAGACCGCCGACGGCACCCGGGTTGCCGACGACCTTCGCGCCTCGATCGAGGCCACCCGCGCCGCACACCGGGCGCTCGGGACGATCAGCCCGGCTGCCTACCTCGAGGTGCACATCGAGCAGGGCCCCATCCTCGAGCGCGAGGACGTACCGATCGGCATCGTCGAGGGTATCCAGGGCGTCCGCCGCATCGCCATCGAACTCATCGGCGAGACGGCCCACGCCGGCACGATGCCCCATCGCCTGCGCAAGGATGCCCTCGCCGCCGCGACCCGCATCATGAGCGCCCTCCAGCCCCTCACCACGCGCGGCGAGGACGTGCTGCGCCTCACCTTCGGCCGGCTGCAGGTGTGGCCCAATTCGCCCAACACCGTGCCGGGCCGGGTCGAACTCGTCATCGACCTGCGCCACCCGGAGGAGCCCGAGATCGAGGCAGTCTCGAGACGGATCAGTGAGGCCGTCGCCGCCGAGGCCGCGCCGTGCCGTGCCGAGGTGCGCACCGTCTCCACCGTGCCGCCCGTGCATTTCGACGCGGCCATCCGCTCGCGGCTGACGCGCGCGTCCGATGCCGTCGGCTATCGAAGCCGGCCCATCACCTCGGGCGCCGGACACGACGCGCTGCACCTGGCGCGCATCTGCATGACCGGGATGATCTTCGTCCCGTGTCGCGACGGCGTCAGCCATCACGAGAGTGAGAGCGCCACGCCCGAACAGCTCGTCGCCGGCGCGCGCGTGCTCGCGGCCGCGGCGTGGGAGCTCGCCGAAGAGTAGAACCCCGGCGACCAATATCACCCGGAAACGAAGTTTTCCCGACTCCGCCCACAGGACCCCGCATATGCACGGAAAGTACTCCCTCGATCTCTTCAAACTCGACGGCCGGATCGCGATCGTCACGGGCGCGGCAAGCGGCATGGGCCGGCGGGCCGCCTTCGGCCTGGGCGATGCCGGTGCCCACATCATTGCGGCGGACGTCAATCCGGAAGGGCTCAGGAGCGCCGTCGCCGACATGGAGCGCGAGGGCATCAAGGTCACCCCCGTCGTCGCCGACATCTCGGAAGAGGCCATGGTGAACAACATGGTCTCGGTCGCGCGCTCGATCAACGGCCGGATCGACATCCTCGTCAATTGCGCGGGCATCGGGGCGCGCGGCGTGGCCGAGGACTATCCGTTCGAGACCTGGAAGAACGTGCTGCGGATCAACACGCGCGGCAGCTTCCTGTGCGCCAAGGCGGTCGCGCCCACC
>JBIIDW010000512.1:0-2695 GCA_044238215.1 Steroidobacteraceae bacterium | reverse complement strand
ACTGCACGTTCGCGGGGCCGCCCCGCCGCGGCCAGGCCGCCTTCCTCACGTTGGACAGGGTGCTCGAGATCGCCCGTTCGGGCGCGCGTGCCGGCTGCGACGAGGCGCTGTTCACGCTCGGCGACAAGCCCGAGTTGCGTTACCGCGTCGCGCGCGACGAACTCGCCCGCCTGGGCTTCGGCTCGACGCTCGAGTATCTCGCCCACTGCGCGAAGCGGGTATTCGAGGAGACCGGGCTGCTGCCCCACCTGAATCCCGGCGTGATGTCCCGCGAGGACCTCGCCGCGTTGCGTCCGGTCTCGGCGTCGATGGGGATCATGCTCGAAAGCGCCGCGGAGCGGCTGTGCGATAAGGGCGGTCCGCACCACCGCTCCCCGGACAAGCGCCCTGCGGTCCGACTCGCCACGCTCGAGGCCGCCGGCGAGCTGGCCGTGCCGTTCACGACCGGGGTCCTGATCGGCATCGGCGAGACGCGGCGCGAACGCATCGAGGCGCTGCTCGCGATCCGCGACCTGCACCAGCGCCACGGCCACATCCAGGAAATCATCGTGCAGAACTTCCGCGCGAAGCCGGGCACGCGGATGGCCTCGCATCCGCACGCGCCGGCGCGGGAACTGCTGTGGACCACCGCGGTCGCGCGGCTCGTGTTCGGTCCCTCGATGTCGATCCAGGTGCCGCCCAACCTCAGCGAGCCGGGGGAGCTCGAGTCGCTGGTGCAGGCCGGCATCAACGACTGGGGCGGTGTGTCGCCCGTGACGCCCGATCACGTCAACCCGGAAGCGCCGTGGCCCGAGCTCGCCGACCTCGAGCGCCGCACCGAGGCCGCCGGTCGCTGGCTGGTGCAGCGGCTGCCGCTCGCGCCGACGCACGCGCGCGAGCCTTCGCGCTGGGTCGATCCGGCGCTGCGCACCGCCGTGCTGCGGCGGCTCGATGCATACGGGTACGCACGCGAGCGCGAATGGACGGCAGGCGCAGGCGATCGGCCACCGGCGCGCTATCGGCGCCTGCTGGCCCGCGGCGGACCGTCGGTGCTGCCCAGTCCGGCTGTGGGTGCGGCCCTCGAGCGCGTCGCCGCGGGAGGCGAGCCCGAGGCGGTCGACATCGTCGCGCTGTTCTCCGCCGAGGGCGCGGACTTCCAGGCCGTGGTTGCGGCGGCCGATACGCTGCGCGCGCGCGCCTGCGGCGATGACGTCACGTACGTGGTCAACCGCAACATCAACTACACCAACATCTGCACCTATTCCTGCGGATTCTGCGCGTTCGCCAAGGGGCGCAGCGCGCGCGCCCTGCGCGGGCCGGGCTACGACCTCGACCTCGACGAGGTCGGGGCGCGGGTGGCGGAGGCCTGGCAGCGCGGCGCCACGGAGGTCTGCCTGCAGGGCGGCATCCATCCGAGGTACACGGGGCGTACCTACCTGGACATCGTCCGCGCGGCGAAGCAGGCCGCACCGTCGATCCACGTACACGCGTTCTCGCCGCTCGAGGTCAGTCACGGCGCCCGTACGCTCGGCCTCTCCGTCCGCGCCTACCTCGAGCAGCTCGCGGAGGCCGGCCTGCGCACGTTGCCGGGCACCGCCGCCGAGATCCTCTGCGACGAGGTGCGTGCCGTGATCTGCGCCGACAAGCTCAGCACACGGGAATGGCTCGGCGTGATGCGCGACGCCCACGCCGTGGGCCTGCGCAGCACCGCGACCATCATGTTCGGGCACGTCGAGGAGCCCGTGCACTGGGCGCGGCACCTGCTCGAGATCCGTGCGCTGCAGCAGGAGACGGGTGGGTTCACCGAGTTCGTGCCGCTCGCGTTCGTGCACATGGAGGCGCCGCTGTGGCGGCGGGGGCTTGCGCGCAGCGGTCCGTCGTTCCGCGAGGCGATGCTGATGCACGCGGTGCCGCGCCTCGTGCTCGGGCCGGTGCTGCGCAACGTGCAGGCGTCGTGGGTCAAGCTTGGTCGCGATGGCGCGATCTCGGCACTGCAGGCGGGCGCAAACGACTTCGGCGGCGTGCTGATGAACGAGTCGATCACGCGCGCAGCCGGCGGCGTGAACGGGCAGGAGATGGACGCCGCAGCGATGGAGTCGGCGATAGCGTCGATCGGGCGCCGCCCACGGCAACGCACCACGCTGTATGGCGATCCGGGGTTCGAGCCGGGCAGCGACCCTGCCCGCAATGCGCGCTTCGCACATCCGGGCGTTGCATAAACAACACAAGCTTGGTGTGCCGGCGCCGAAAGTTGCCCAGACTGGTTTTTTTCGATACTTTCCCGCCGTGCATCAACTCATGCGTTGCTTGAATGCAACGATCCTTCCCCCCCCCAGGAGCCTTCCATGTCCCGCACCCGTAAGTTGTTGGCCGCCGCGCTCGGCGTGACGGCGGCGTTGCCCGCCGCCGGCGCCTATGCGCAGCAAGCGGCCGCCCAGGAATCCGGCGGTCTGCTCGACGAGATCGTCGTCACCGCCCAGCGCCGCGAGGAGAAGGTCCAGGACGTTCCCATCGCGATCAGCGCGTTCTCGGCCGACCAGCTCGAGAAGCTCAACGTCACCGAGGCGCTCAGCATCGGCAAGCTGATCCCGAACCTGCTGGCGTTCAACAACACGGGCATCAGCACCGCCAACAGCTACTACCTGCGCGGCATCGGCAACACCGAATCGATTGCCACCTTCGATCCGCCGGTCGGCACCTACGCCGACGACGTCTA
>JBIIDW010000511.1:0-2697 GCA_044238215.1 Steroidobacteraceae bacterium | reverse complement strand
CAGTCGGCATGGGGCGGGGCGGCCGAGAGCGTGCAGATCAGTTCGCAGTCGCTGACGGAGATGATCTTGTTGCCCTCCCACGCGCCTCCCGTCGACGAGATTGCCTCGCAGGCGGCGCCGGGCGTCACCCGGCCGTTCACCGTGATCGCGTGCGCATCAGTGACTTGCCAGCAGATGCGGGTCTTGCCGTCCGTTCGGCAAAAACCACCTATTCCCTCGACCCCGGACACCCCGGTCAGCCGCAGCCGGGTGCCGAGCAACTCGGCGCGATCGAACCGGGGCGCTGCCGAGTCGACGATCGGCACAGCCGGCGTCGGGCGCTGCAGAGCCGGTTGGGTGGGAATGACCGGCTGGCGCGGCGCCGGCAATGGCCGCTCGGGGATGACCTGGGCGGCACACGGGCTCCAGAGGCAGGTGCCGAACAACGCAGCGAGGGCGAAACGCGCCAGGGTCATATCGTTATCCTCACATCTCGCGGGGCGAGGCTAGCATGAAGGGCGGCCTTGTCAGCGGCTTCCGGGCGCGGGCAAACTCCACAGCGGTAACGTCCCGTCGCCCGTTTCGCGGCCTCGCGGCCGGGGGGTGCCTGTGTTGCGACTGCTCTCGGTCCTCATTGTCCTGTGTTCCGTGGCCTCGGCGTTCGCTCAGGTTCCACCGGTTCGACCCGACCGTCCGTTTGATCCGACGGTGCCGGAGCCGGGGCCCAGGCCTCAACCCGCGTTGCCGGCGCCGGCGGTCGGCACGCCCGTACTCGGGCGTTCGCAGATCGCGCCCCTCGCCCTGGTCCGGGTTCCCGGTGCGATGGTTTACGTGCCCGATACTTTCGGCATCCGGCCGGGCATTGGCGACAGCCCTCCTGTCGTGATCGGCACTCGGGGTGGGCGGGGCACCGTGGCGCTGCGCCTGGAGGTCCCCCCGGGGCTCGAGGGTCGCGTGGGGCTCGTCGATCCGCCGCCGGTCACGCAGACCATCGGTGGCCAGACGGTCCAGCTTGCCGGTGTCGCCGCACGTGGTAACCCCCTGCCTGATCCCGAGGCGGATCCCGTGGTCAAGGTCCTGACGGTGCAGGGTTCCGGCAACACGCCCGGGTCGATGCCGAGGCCGGACATCCCGGTCACCATCGTCGCCCGCGATTCCGCCGGAGTCGAGGTGCGCAGCAGTTTCGTCGTCAGGTACACCCGGGCCTACGGTAAACCCCGCGTGCGCCCGGAGGTGGGTGTCGCCCGGCTGCCCGTCACGTATCCGGACCCGAGACTCAATGCCGCACAACTCGAGTTCGAGGGCTCTACAGGAGCGCCGGGGATGCTGCCTGAAGTGCAGGTGACGTTCTCCGAGGCAAATCCGCGGGCCGGCATCAACTGGCATCCTCTCGACCCGGAGACGGAGATCCTCTGTGTGTACGGCGGCTTCCGCTATGCCTGCGACGCGAAGGTCGACGGTTCGCGCCTGGAACTCCCCCCGCGCGTCACGGCGCTGGTGCCGGATATCGGTCGTGGACAGACGGTTGCGATCGTCCTGAAGAATCCGTACGGGGAGAGCGCGCCGGTGAGCGTACAGGTCGACACGGTCAATACCTACGCCGTCCGGCGTAGGATCGCATTCACGAGCCCGGCTGCCGGTGAGCAGATCGTGGGCGCGAGCCCTGCGATTCGCGGCCACCCGTTGCTGGTCAATGCCGGCAGCCGCAGCTGCAACAAGCCGTACCTGCAGTGGGTGGACCTCACCAGCGACGGGAAAATCTACGAGACGCTGACGGTAGGGGCTTTGCCCATACAGCTGAAGTTCATGGGAGACGCCAAGATCCGCGTGGTCAGCGTGCCCAGAGGTTCCCTGATCACCGATGACCCCGAGACCGGCTGGGCGAAAATCGGAATCGACATCCCGGCCGGTCTGGCGCAGGCATACGCCTTCGATTTGCAGTACAGGTATCGCACGCTGGTCGGGGAATGTCCTGACCGACGTCGCTAGCGCAGGAGTCCCGAACATGGCTCTCATCGGTCCGTTGAGCGAGGCGTCGCGGGCTCGTCGGCCGCTTGGCAAGGCGCGCGTCACCTTCGTGCTGGGCCTCGGCATCTGCTGCGCCGCGCTCGCGCAGACCGTCCCGGTCGATCCGGCCGCCGCCGCGGCACCGGCGCAGCCCACGGCCAAGCAGCTGTTCGCGAACACGCTGGCGGCCGTGGCGGCCAGCGCCGGCACCGTGATCCTCGCGAACCTGCAGCAGGGGCTGACCGACTGGTTCGCGCGCAAGCAGGGCGCCGCCGTGGCCCAGTACCCGCCGGCCGCTGCATCGGCCGCTTATCCGCCTGCGACATCGGCCGCGGCCGCGTATCCGCCCGCGGCAACGGCGTATCAGGTGCCCGCCGCGCCGGCGCCGCCGTCGGCGGGTCCGACGGTCACGTACTACGAGGCGGCGCCCGCAATCCAGCCCGCGGTCCACGCTGGGCTCGCGTACGAGATCCACCTGCTGCTCGCGGGTGGCGCCACACAGGCCGTGGATCCGGCGAGCCACGTGTTCGCCACGGGTGACAGATTCGTCGTTTATTATCGGCCGACGCTGCCCGGACAGGTGCAGGTCTACAACGTCAATCCCCTCGGCAGCCAGTCGCTGATCGACGAGGCGGCGGTCGCTGCTGCCGACCTCGCGCGGCTCGGGCCCTACGCGTTCACGGCGACCAAGGGCGACGAGCAGCTGCGAGT
>JBIIDW010000510.1:0-2700 GCA_044238215.1 Steroidobacteraceae bacterium | reverse complement strand
TGGGCTGGGCGGCCGCCGCGGCGCGCGACCCCGGGCTCGCCGCGGGCCTCAACGTCAGCGGCGGCCGCATCGTCCACCCGGCGGTGGCGCGCGCGCTCGGCTGATTTCTCGCCCGGCGGGTTGATTTTCCGGGCGGCTGCTGGCAGCAATGGCGCATGCCAAAGCTGTCCCGCCGCACCCTGATCGTCTCCGGCCTCGTGGCCGGCGGCGCCCTGCTCGTCGGATACGCCCGTCACCGCCTCGATGACGGCGACGCCAGCGCCAAGTTCGGCGCCGGCTCGCCCGACCTCGTCGCGCTGAACCCCTGGATCAAGGTCGCGCCGGATGGCACGGTCACCTTCGGCATCCATCGCGCCGAGATGGGCCAGGCGATCGTCACCACGATCGCCATGATCCTCGCCGAGGAAATGGACGCCGACTGGTCGCGCGTGCGCTACGAGTTCACGCCCGTCGACCGCGACTACTACAACTTCGGCTTCGTGAACCGTGCGCAGCCGTTCGGCGACCCGGATCGCAACCTGGCCGCCCGCGCCGGCACCGCGGCGCTGCGCGAGGTGATGCGTGGCCTGGGGCTCGCGATCACCGTCAGCAGCGCCAGCACGATCGACGCCTGGGAAACCCTGCGACCGGTGGCCGCCGCGACGCGGGCCGTGCTGCTGCAGGCCGGCGCCGCGCGACTCGGCGTGCCCCTCGACCAACTGGATGCGCGCGACGGCGCCGTGCGCCACGCCCCGAGCGGCAGGTCGCTGGGCTACGGCGAACTCGCTGCCGACGCGGCCCGCCTCGAACCGCCGGACCGGCCGAGCCTCAAGGACCCGGCCCGCTATCGCCTGGTCGGCCGCGACCCGCCGCGCCTCGAGCTGCCCGAGAAGGTCGACGGCAGCGCCGTGTTCGGGCTCGACGTCCGCCCGGAGGGCCTGAAGCACGCGGCGATCCTGCGCTGCCCCGTGTTCGGCGGCAGCCTGCGGCGTTTCGACGACGCGGCCGCCCGCGGCGTGCGCGGCTACGAGCGCACCGAGCAGCTGCTGCCGGACACGCTGGCCGTGGTCGCGCGCGACAGCTGGTCGGCGATGCAGGCCGCCAGCCGCCTCGCGATCGAATGGGCGCCGCCGCCCGCCGGCACTCCCCTCGTCTCCAGCACGCAGCTGCTCGACGAGTACCGCGGGCTGTTCGACTCGCCCGAGGCGACCCTCGCCCTCGAGCGCGAGGACGCCGCCGCCGGCGAGTCTGCCGACGCGGCGAGCGCCGGTCGCGTGTTCGAGCGCGAGTACGCCGTGCCCTTCCTCGCGCACGCCTGCATGGAACCCATGAACGCCACGGCGCAGCTGCAGGGCGACGGCACGCTCGACCTCTGGGCGCCGACGCAGTCGCCGTCGATCGCGCGCACCGAGGCGGCCAGCGCCGCGGGCATCGACGCCGATCGCGTGCGCGTGCACTCGACGCTGCTCGGCGGTGGCTTCGGCCGCCGCGCGGAGCTCGACTACGTCGTCGCCGCCGCGACGCTCGCCGCACGGCTGCCCGGCGTTCCCGTGCAGTGCTTCTGGTCGCGCGAGCAGGACCTGCAGCAAGACATGTACCGGCCCGCGGCGGCCTGCCGGCTCCGCGCCCGGATCGCGCCCGCGACGTCCCCCCCCGGGGAGGCCGCTGGGGTAGCCCCTGCGGCGGCGCCCGACCAGGTGCGCGCGATCGACGCAGTCGTCGTCGCACAGTCGGTGCTGGCCAGCAACGCCCAGCGCATCCCCTCGCCGCGCGCCGTCAAGGCCGCCAAGGACAAGACCATCGCCAGCGGCATCTCCGACTGCGCGTATGCCTGGCCGGCCCCGCAGGTCGCCGTGGTCGGCCGCGACCTGCCCGTGCCCGTCGGCTTCTGGCGCAGCGTCTCGCACTCCTACGCGGGCTTCTTCGTCGAGAGCTTCATCGACGAGCTCGGCACGGAACTCGGCGTCGCGCCGCTCGAGCTGCGGCGCCGGTGGCTCGCCGGGCACCCGCGTGCGCTCGCCGTGCTCGAGGCGGCGGCACGGCACGGCCGCATGGGCGAGGCGCTGCCCGCCGGCGAGGGCCGCGGCATCGCGCTCAGCGAGTCGCACGGCAGCATCGCCGCACACGTGGTGCACCTGCGCGCCGCACCGACCCTCCAGCTGCTGCGCGTGACCTCGGTGATCGACTGCGGTCGCGCGCTGCGCCCCGCCAGCGTGCGCGCGCAGGTCGAGGGCTCGGTCATCGACGGGCTCTGGGCCGCGCTGCGCAGCGACCTGCGGATCGAGGGCGGGCGCGTCGTGCAGTCGAACTTCCACGACTATCCGCTGCTGCGCATCGGCGAGGTCCCGCCGATCGACGTGCACATCCTCGACTCGGACGCGCGACCGGGCGGCGTCGGCGAACCGGCCGTGCCCGGGGTCGCGCCGGCGCTGTGCGCCGCGTGGTTCGCGGCCACCGGGCAGCGCCTGCGGCGGCTGCCGCTGCAGCTTCCCGCATGATGCCGCCGTTCCGCCCGACGCGCTTCCCGCCCTGCGCAATGCAGGTCGAGCGCCGCGCGGACGGCAGCCTGTGGATCACGCCGAGGCTGCCGCTGCAGCCGTTCGAGCCCAACCTGCCGGCGCAGCTCGCCGCGCAGGCGCGGCGCACGCCTGCGCAGGCCTGCCTCGCACAGCGCGCCCCGGGACCCGCGCCAGCGCCAGCGCCAGCGCCCGGCGGCGGCGG
>JBIIDW010000509.1:0-2710 GCA_044238215.1 Steroidobacteraceae bacterium | reverse complement strand
CCCAGCGCGCAGAGCACGCCCGGGCCCGGCGGAACGATGGTCGGCCAGGAGCCGAGCAGCCGCGACAGCGCGTTCGAGTGCAGCGGGCCGGCGCCGCCGAAGCCCATCAGCGCGTAGTCGCGGGGGTCGTAGCCCTGCTCGACCGACACGAGGCGCAGCGCGCCCACCATGTTCTCGTTGACGATGTTGTAGATGCCCTGGGCGGCGTCCTTGACCGACAGGCCCAGCGCGTCGGCGATCTTCTTGACCGCCGCGTGCGCGAGCTCGCGGTTCAGGACCATGTCGCCGCCGAGCTTCTGCATCTCGGGCAGGTAGCCGAGCACGATGTTGGCGTCGGCCACGGTGGGCTCGGTGCCGCCGCGCGCGTAGGCCGCCGGACCCGGGTCGGCGCCCGCCGACTGCGGACCGACGCGCAGCGCCTTGGTGAGTTCCGGCACGTGGGCGATCGAGCCGCCGCCCGCGCCGACGGTGCGGATGTCGACCGACGAGGCGCGCACGGTGACGTCGCCGACGGTGGTCTCGCGCCGCAGCCGGGCCTCGCCGTTCTGGATCAGCGCGACGTCGGTGGAGGTGCCGCCGACGTCGACCGTCAGCAGGTTCGGAAAGCCGGCCTGGACCGCGACCCAGAGCGCGCCGGTGACGCCGCCGGCGGGGCCGGACATCAGCAGGTTGACGGGGTACTCGGCGGCGGAGCTCGACGAGGCGAGGCCGCCGTCGGACCGCAGGATGTGCAGCTTGACCGAGCTGGCCGCCTCGGCGAGCTTGGCCTGCAGGTTCTTGACGTAGCGGTCGACGCGCGGGCGCACGTAGGAGTTGGCGACCGTGGTGACGGTGCGCTCGTACTCCTGCATCTCGGGCACGACCTCGGAGGAGATCGACACGGGCACGCCGGGCAGCTCCTCGAGGGCGATCTCGCGGACGCGCTTCTCGTGCGCGTCGTTGGCGAACGCGTTGATCAGCGAGACGGTCAGCGCCTCGATGTTCTTGGACCGGAGGCCGCGCAGGCTGTCGCGCAGCGCGCGCTCGTCGAGGCTGCGCACCACCTCGCCCTTGGCGCTGACGCGCTCGTCGGCCTCGATGGTGCAGGCCAGCGGCGCCATCGGCAGCGACTTGTTGTAGATGATCCAGCCGCCGAGGCCGCCCGGCACGTAGGAGCGGGCGATCTGCAGCACCTGCTTGTAGCCCTTGGTGGTCACGAGGCCGCAGCGCGCGCCAGTGCCGGTGAGCACGGTGTTGGTGGCCACGGTGGTGCCGTGCATGACGTGGTCGATCTGCTTCGGGTCGATGCCCGCGCGCTCGCAGACCTTGCGGATGCCGTTGAGCACCCCGATGGACTGGTCGGCCGGCGTGGACGGCACCTTCGCCGACCAGGTCTCGCCCGACTTCTCGTTGACGAGCAGCAGGTCCGTGAACGTGCCGCCGACATCTACTCCCAATCGATATGACATGCGTGGGCTCGCTATCGCTTGCTTAGAGGTAAAGGAAAATGGCTGGAGGCGCGACGGCCTCGAGGCCGAAGTATCCGGCCTCGAATGGCCCGAAGCAATGCCCTCAGGCCGCCTGCGCCGCGGGCTTAGGGAAGCTGCCGGCCTTGGTCAGCATTCCCGGTACCGGGCGGCCGAGCGCGTCCTGCAGCCACTGGCCCGTGGCGATCAGCCGCTCGAGGTCGATGCCGGTCGCGACGCCCATCCGCCCGAGCATGTAGACCAGGTCCTCGGTGGGGATGTTGCCGGTGGCGGCCGGTGCGAACGGGCAGCCGCCGATGCCGCCGGTGCTGGCATCGAGGGCGGAGACGCCCGCCTCGACGGCCGCGTAGGCGTTGGCGAGGCCGGTGTTGCGCGTGTTGTGGAAGTGGCAGCGCAACCTCACGCCGGGCAGTGCCTCGCGGGCGCGTCCGAGCAGGTCGGTGACCTGCGAGGGCACGCCGACGCCGATGGTGTCGGCGAAGGCGATCTCGTACGGCTGGCCCTCGGCCACCCGCCGCGCCACGTCGATGACCCGGTTCGGGTCGATCTCGCCCTCGAACGGGCAGCCGAAGGAGGCGCCGATGGTGACCTGCGGGCGGACGCCGGCGGCATGGGCCTCGCGCGCGATCTCCAGCCACGCGGCAATGGACTCGTCGGTGCCCACACCCTGGTTGCGGCGGTTGAAGGTGTCGCTGGCCACCACGGCCATGCCGACTTCGTTGCAGCCGGCGGCCACGGCGCGGTCGAAGCCCTTGCGGTTGAGCACCAGCCCGATGTACCGGACGCCCTCGCGGCGGACCAGCGAGGCCAGCAGCGGCTCCGCGTCGGCCATCTGGGGGACCTTCTTCGGGTTCACGAAGCTCGTGACCTCGATGCGACGGATGCCGGCGTCGAGCAGCCGCTCGATGTACTCGGCCTTGGTGGCGGTCGGCACCACCCCGGGCTCGCTCTGCAGGCCGTCCCGCGGTCCAACCTCGACGATCTCGACGCTCCGTGTCATGGGGTCTCTCCGGGTGTGGAAAATGCCGTTACGGATTGTACTACCGCGCGCCGTGGCTGCCCGCGAGAGCCTTGCTTGACCGTTCCCCGGGCGCTCTGTACAAGAGCCCCCTCCACCCCTGCCAGAGACTCGACCGAGGTTGCCCATGGCTGCTGATCCGAACTTCAAGAGAGGCCCCCTTTCCGACCTGCGGGTCATCGAGCTGGGCACCCTCCTCGCCGGCCCGTTCTGCGGCCAGCTGCTG
>JBIIDW010000508.1:0-2721 GCA_044238215.1 Steroidobacteraceae bacterium | reverse complement strand
GTCGCTGCCCTCCGACCTGCAGGAGATCGTGCTGACCGCAGCGCGGGCGACGAACGACACGATGCTCGCCGAGTTCAACGCCCGCAGCTTCGAGGCGCTCGACCAGCTGGTCAACGTCCACAAGGTGCAGCTGCGCGCGTTCCCGGCGGACGTGCTCCGGCTGCTGCGCGACCTGTCGCGGCAGGTGGTGGCGGAGAAGGCCGCGGCGGATCCGCTGTTCCGCAAGGTCTTCGATTCCTTCTCGAAGTTCGAGAAGGGCGTGGCGGGCTGGACCCGCATCGCCGACCAGGCCATCGTCGAGACGCGCGGCCTGTGAGCCGGCAGGTGGCATTCGCGCGCCCGAGTCCGTAAGATTGCGCGCCGATTTTCAGTGCATTTTCACAGGGTTGGGTTGGGGGTTCCGATGAGGTTTTCCGCGCGTATCCGGGCTCTGGGCTTGCTCGCCTTGGCTGCCGTCCTCTCCTCGAACGTGGCGGAGGCCCAGGCGACCGGCGACGCCGCGCGAGGCGAGCGCCTCGGCTACACCTGCCTGGGCTGCCACGGCATCCCCAACTACAAGAACGCGTACCCGGTCTACCGCGTGCCGAAGCTGCGCGGCCAGAGCCCCGAATACCTGGTGATCGCGCTGCAGGCCTATCGCAGCCGCGAGCGCAGCCACGGCACGATGCATGCCAACGCGGTGTCGATGAGCGACCAGGACATGCTCGACGTCGCCACCTACCTCGCGGGCCCGGTCACCGCGCCGGCCGCCAACGCCGCGCCGGTCGGAACGCCGCCCGCGGCCGCGCAGGTCTGCGTTGCCTGCCACGGCAACGACGGCGTCGGGATCACGCCGCAGTACCCGACCCTGTCCGGGCAGTACGAGGACTACCTCGTGCGTGCGCTCACCGACTACAAGAAGGGCGGGCGGCGCAACGCCGTGATGGCAGGCTTCGCCGGCCAGCTGTCCGACAAGGACATCAAGGCGCTGGCGGCGTACTACTCCTCGCAGCGGTCGGTTCTCGGCACCGTGCCGAAGCGCGTCAGCCGCCTGGCGACGCGCTGACCCCGCGCGCTGGCGCCTGCGCGCGGCCCGCGCGCGGCGCTCAGTCCCGCAGCCGCTCGAGGAACGTGGCCGCGGTCTTCAGGTAGAAGTCACGGTTGCCCTTCTTGCGGAAACCGTGGCCCTCGTCCTTCGCGGCGAGGTACCACACCTCGCCGCGCGCCTCGCGAACCCGCTGCACGAGCTGCTCGCTCTCGGAGGCAGGCACGCGCGGGTCGTTCAGGCCCTGCACCACCAGCAGCGGCTTGCGGATCATCCCCGCGTTGGTCAGCGGCGAGATCCGCTCCAGGAACGCACGCATGCGCGGATCGCGCTCGTCGCCGTACTCCGCCCTGCGCAGGTCGCGGCGGTACGCCGAGGTGTTGCGCAGGAACGTGACGAAGTTGCTGATGCCGACGACGTCGATGCCGCCGCGCAGGCGGTCGCCGTAGTTCACGAGCGAGGCGAGCACCATGTAGCCGCCGTATGAGCCACCGGTCACCACGACCCGGCGGGCGTCCAGGTCGCGCTGCGCGGCGATCCAGACCAGCAGCGAGCCGATGTCGCGCACCGAGTCCTGGCGCAGCATGCCGTTGTCGAGCTCGGTGTAGCGCCGCCCGTAGCCCGTGGAGCCGCGCACGTTCGGCGCGACGACCACGTAGCCCAGCTCGTTGACCAGGAACTGCGTCCACGCACTGAAGCCCGGCCTCGACTGGCCCTCGGGGCCGCCGTGGATGTCGATGACGACCGGGTGCGGGCCCGGCCCGGCGGGCCGGTACACGAACGCGGGAATCTCCCGCTGCCGCCCGCCCTCGCGGTCCCAGGTCGGATAGCGCACGAGCTGCGCCGGCACGAAGCGCGCAGGGTCGACGGGGCCGACCTCGCTGCGCGTCCAGCGGGTCGCCGTCGCCGTGGCGACGTCCCAGGTCCAGGCGTCGCGGGGCGACTGCGCGGACTCGATCGTCATGCCGAGCCGGCCGCCCGTGCGGTCGAAGCCGATGCCGCCGATCAGGCCCTCGGGAAGGCCCCGCACCGGAACCTCGGTCGCCGCGCCCAGGTCCAGCAGCCGCAGCCGGCCGTAGCCGTCGACGTTGGCGACCATCGCGAGGAAGCGGCCGTCCGGGCTGAGGTCGAATTCCTCGATGTCCCAGGGCGTGTCCGCCGACAGGCTGCGGGAGCGGCCGGTGGCGAGGTCGACGTAGAGCATCTGGCGGTACTCGCCGCCGGCGTCGGCAATCACCCAGACGCCCGTGCCGTCCAGCGAGAACCGCGCTGCGCCGATGCCCGTGCGCTGGCCCGCGGCCTGCGCCGGGTCCGCGCCCGGTGCGGCGACCGGCACGGCGGTCAGCGCGCCGGTCGCGACGTCGGCGACGAACAGTCGTGCCTCGGTTACCGACACGTAGTCGAGCAGCAGCAGCCGCGTGTCGTCGGGCGACCAGTCGAGCGGCGACCAGCTGCGGCCCTGGGCGGTGACCACGAGGCGCGGCGGCGTGCCGGCGGCGACGTCGGCGACCCAGACGTCCTGGCTCGCCGCGTCGCGGCCGTTGCCGTGGAAGGCGAGGCGGCGTCCGTCGCGCGACCACACCGGGCTGCCGTGGCGCGAGCGCCCGTCGGTCAGCAGCCGCTGGCTGCGGTCCGCGAGGCCGAACCACGTGAGCTGCGCGTTCTCGTTGCCGCCGCGATCGCTGAGGAACACGAAG
>JBIIDW010000507.1:0-2724 GCA_044238215.1 Steroidobacteraceae bacterium | reverse complement strand
GTCCGCATCAGCGTGATCTGAGGGTTATGGATGTGGAACCGCCGGCCGGCGAAAGCCGGCGGCACCGTGTGTCGCTCCCCGAAATTCACCATGTCGAGAGCGCCGACGGAACCCACCCACGGAATGCGCCGGCGTATGACTGACCCAAACCGGTCCTCCGTACACGCGAGCACTCCGCCGACCAGAAAGTCCGCGACCTCGGTCGTCGTGGCGTCGATGATGCCCTGCAGGAAGCCCGATTCGGCGAGCTTCTCCATCGATTGGCCACCCGTTCCGGTCGCATGGAACACGAAAGTCTCGTGCGAAGAGGCAAGCCTGCTGCGAATCGCCGTCACGCAGGCCGTCGTCACCCCAAACATCGTCATGCCGATGGCCGGCTTGCCCGATCCCGAAGGGGCATAGCTTGCGAGTGCCATGCCGGCAACCGCATGCGCGGCGTTGCCGATCACCCGACGCGACAGGTCGTTCAGGCCTGCGATGTCGACCACCGAGTACATCATCGCTATGTCGCTCGAGCCGACGTACGGTGCAATGTTTCCCGAAGTCACCGTCGAGACCATCAGCTTCGGCAGGCCGATCGGCAGCGCGCGCATTGCAGCCGTGACCAGCATCGTGTTCCCGGAGCCGCCGAGGCCCAGCACCGCCCGGATGTCCTGGCGTCCCAGCAGATAGTTCGTCAGCGCCTGGCTCATGGCTTCGACCGCCTGACCGCGATCCTGCAACCCGAGCACGGCTTCCGCGCCTCGAGGGTGGCAGCGGGCGACTTCAGCCGCCGGGACGTCCGCCCGCACGTCGTGCGCACGCGTCGAAACATCGACCAGGCGAGCCTTTGCCCCGGCGATCCCGACCTGCTCGGCCGCGTATCGCAGCTCGTCACCCTTGGTGTCGCAGGTCCCTATCACGTAGACAAAACCGTCCATGACGCGCCCTCTCCGTGCTGGCAAGAAATGCTGCAATCGCGTAGGTTTATCACAATTACGGACGCAGCACACCGGCCGTTGCAGGTGGAGCCGAATGACCCACAACACCCCCAGACCGGAGCCGATCTGGCATCCGACACCCGCCTTTGCACAAGGCACGGAGGTCGCCGGCCTCATGCGCTGGCTCGCCACCACACGAGGCTTGCACTTCGCGGACTACGACGCGCTCTGGCAATGGTCGATCGAGGATCAGCCGGGTTTCTGGGGCGCCCTCTGGGAGTACCTCGACATCCAGACGGATCAGCCGCCCGAGGCGGTCCTGGTCGATGCACGGATGCCAGGGGCTTCGTGGTTTCCGGGAGCGCGGGTCAACTACGCCCGACAGGTTTTCCGGCATCGATTCCGCGGCGCCTGCCCGGCGATCATCGCCCGATCGGAGGCTCGCGCCGACCGGGAGGTGTCCTGGGAGACGCTCGCCGTCGAATCGGCCCGTGTCGCCGGCAGCCTTCGAGCGCTGGGGGTCGGGCCGGGCGATCGCGTCGCGGCCTACCTGCCCAACGTTCCGGAGGCGGTCGTTGCCTTCCTTGCCTGCGCCTCCATTGGCGCGGTGTGGACGCTATGCGCACCGGACGTTGGTCCGGCGAGCGTGATCGCACGGTTCACGCTCGTGGAGCCTGTCGTGTTGATTGCGGTCGACGGATATCGCTATGGCGGTCGCGATTTCGATCGTCGCGAGGCCGTACGCGAAATCGCCGACGCCCTGCCCTCCGTTCGTCACGTGGTGAGGGTTCCGTTGCTGGTCGCAGCCAGCGGCCAGGGACGCTTCCCCGCCGGGCCATCCTGGGCCGAACTGCTCGAGGGGCCGGACGCACCGCTCGAGCCTCTGTCGGTGCCCTTCGACCACCCTCTGTGGATCGTCTACTCCTCGGGAACCTCAGGTACGCCGAAAGGGATCGTGCACGGGCACGGCGGCGTGATCCTCGATCACTCCAAGGCCATCCGCTTTCACCTGAACATGCGCCCCGGAGATCGCCTGTGCCGGTTCACCAGCACCGGATGGATCGTGTGGAACCTGCTCGTCGGGGGATTGCTCGTCGGTTGCACGATCGTTTGCCTCGACGGACACCCGAATCACCCGGAACCGCTTGCACCCTGGCGATGGATCGACGAACTGGGCGTGAAGCATTTCGGCTGCGGTGCCGCATTCCTCACCGCGGCGATGCGTTCCGGAGTTTCCCCCCTCAGGCACTTCGCCTTTCCGAAACTCGAGTCGATCGGCGTAACCGGCTCCCCGCTGACCGCCGAGGGCTTCCATTGGGCATACGGCCACGTGAAGGAGAACCTCTGGCTGATATCGACCAGCGGCGGTACGGACGTCGCCGGCTCGTTCGTGGGCGGCTGCCCGCTGCTGCCGGTTCGGCCGGGCGAACTGCAACATCGGCTGCTGGGCGTGGCGGCATTCGCATTCGACGATTCCGGCCGAACCGTCGTCGACGAGGTCGGGGAACTGGTGATCACGCGTCCGATGCCATCGATGCCGCTGCGCCTGTGGAGCGACGACGACGGCAGCCGCTACCGGGCAAGCTATTTCGGGATGTATGCGGGAACATGGCGACACGGCGACTGGATCCGTTTTTTCGTCGACGGCGCCAGCGTGATCTACGGGCGCTCGGACGCGACCATCAATCGGCATGGAATCCGGATGGGCACCGCAGAGATCTATGCAGCGCTCGAGGACCTGCCGGCGGTGGCCGACTGCCTGGTCGTCGACCTCGAGTACCTCGGACGCGCCTCATTCATGCCG